>NZ_JBFTQI010000583.1:0-5949 GCF_056398925.1 Pedobacter sp. 01T416_2 | reverse complement strand
TTTTCACAGAAATGTGGGAAAGATTTAGCTACTATGGAATGAGATCATTACTYGTTTTATTCTTAGTAAGCGAAATAAGTAAAGGTGGCTGGCACTGGACAAGGCCAGAGGCTTTACAACTCTACGCGTGGTACACAGGTTTAGTATATTTAACGCCAATAATTGGTGGCTTAATTGCCGATCGACTGACCGGATACAGGAAAGCTGTTATCTTAGGCGCTTTAATTATGACCATTGGACACATATCAATGGCGTTAGAAGGTTCAAATACCAATTTCTTTTATTTGGGATTATTTTTATTAATTACTGGAAACGGACTATTCAAACCAAATATTTCTTCTATCGTAGGAAAACTTTACCCATCTACAAGCGATAAAAAAGACGCTGCTTACACCATCTTTTACATGGGCATTAACTCTGGAGCCTTTTTAGGAATGTTAATGTGCGGTTATATCGGCGAAAAAGTGGGTTGGCATTGGGGTTTTGGATTAGCAGGGGTATTTATGTTTTTCGGAATGCTTCAGTTTTACTTCGGACAGAAAATCTTTGGTGTTTTAGGTGCTGCTGTAAATAAAACAGAAAAAGTAATTGATCCAACTGATGAAGTTTTACCAAAAAAAGTAAGCAATCAACGTTTAGCTGTAGTTGCTGTATTTTCAATTTTTACCATTTTCTTTTGGATGGTATTTGAACAGGCAGGCGGCTCAATGACCATTTTTGCTAAAGATTATACACTGAGAAATTTGACAGGAAATGCCAGTACAATTTTTAAATGGGTTGATGCAATACTTACTATTTTCCCACTCATTGCGGTAACTGTTGTTTTATTAAGCCTGGCGGCAAAAATCGCAAAAAAATATCCCGCCACAATAATTTTCACAGCAATAAGCTTCATAATCATCTGGGGATTAGCCATTTGGAAGGTAGAAAAAGAATTTACCGCTTTAAATACAGAAGTTCCTGCCTCATGGTTTGGAATTTTAAATTCATTCTTTATTGTTTCCCTTGCACCATTTGTGTCTAAAATATGGGAAACTAAATTTAACCCAAGTGGGCCTGTAAAATTTGGACTCGGTTTAATTTTTGTAGGTGTAGGTTTCGCAGGATTGGCTTATGGAGGTATGGACATTGCAAAAGGTGCTACATCTGCACAGGTAAGTATGTTTTGGTTAATTTTCGCTTACTTCTTCCATACCGTTGGGGAATTATGTGTTTCGCCTGTTGGATTATCTTACGTTAGTAAATTAGCTCCGGCCAAAGTGGTAGGTTTAATGTTCGGTGTATGGTTTACCTGTACAGCGATTGGTAACTGGTTAGCGGGTACTACCGGTGGCTTAATCGACAAAATAAGTTCAGAATACTCCATTTCGATTTTCTTCTTAATATTTACTATTATCCCTATTGTTGCAGGCTTAATTATGTTTGCTATAAGTCCGATATTGCGTAAATGGATGCACGGCGTTCACTAATCAAAAAATAAATTTAACATAAAGCCCGATCTCCATCGGGCTTTTAATTTTTAAACCTATTTAATGGAAAAAACAGTTTCAATAGAAGATATTCAAAATTTTGAGGGAAAGTACCCGAAACAGCTCTGGCATTTATCGTTGGTAGAAATGTGGGAGCGTTTCTGTTTTTACGGCATGCGCGGGGTATTGGCTTTCTTTATGGTTGAGCAACTGGGTTTAAGCGATCAAAAATCGAACCTACAGTACGGTGCTATACAAGCCTTTGTTTATGCCTTTACTTTTATAGGTGGTATTTTTGCCGATAAGATTTTAGGTTTCAGAAAATCTCTTTTTTGGGGCGGATCATTGATGATTATCGGGAATTTAATCCTAGCCTTCTCTCCTCATGATCTGTTTTATGTTGGAATTACCTTATCCATTATCGGAACAGGTTTCTTTAAACCCAATGTTTCATCAATGGTTGGCGAATTATACCACGAGAAAGACAACCGCAGAGATGCGGGTTATGGACTTTTCTATGCAGGGATTAATGTAGGTGGATTATTGGGCGGTGCCATGTGTATTTATCTTGGCAAGTATTACAGTTGGCACCTATGTTTCTTGTCTGCTGCACTGGTAATGATGTTCGGTTTGGGCACATTCATTTTCACAAAAAAACATTTAGGCCCGATCGGGAATTCGCCTTTGCTGCATCTTAAAAAATCGAAACAGCAGTTATGGGAAATAGTCGTTTACATAGGGTCGATACTTTGTATTCCACTGATTTATATCATGGTAAAAAATACGGCTTTTACCGATTATTTCATGTACACGATAGGCATTATTGCCCTGGTTTATTTCTTGTATGAAACCTTTAAAATAAAAGATAAAAAAGCGCAGTATAAACTACTGGCAGCTTTTGTTTTTATCTTCTGTTATTTCATTTTTATGGCCATATCTGAGCAGAGTGGCGGTTCATTATCGCTATTTGCGAAGGACAATCTTGATCATAAAATCCTCTTTTTCAATATCGATCCGAATGTGGTAAACAATAGCGTTAACTCGTTCTTTGTTATTGTTTTTAGTCCGATTGTTGGTATTTTGTGGTTAGGTTTATACAAACGTAAAATAGAACCGAACACGGTTGTAAAATTCGGAATCGGCTTCCTTTTACTGGCTTTGAGTTTCTACGTGTTTTACGCCACCAGGTTCTTCGCCAATGTACAGGGCATTAGCTCGTTAAATATATTTACATTAGCCTATTTATTATTAACCCTTGGCGAACTTTGTTTGGGCCCGATAGGTATGTCGATCATTACTAAACTTTCGCCAAAGAAAATGTTCGGGATGATGATGGGCCTTTGGTTTTTATCAAGTGCTTTCGGACAATTGGCTGCCGGAAAATTAGGCGCAGAAATGTCGAGTATTGATAATGCATCGTTGCCAACTAAATTAATGGCTTATACCGAAGGTTATAAAGCATTGGCTTTATATTCATTAATTGCGGGTTTGGCGCTGATTATTTTCTCGCAACTGGTTAAAAAGTTAATGCAAGAGGTGAGGTAAGAAAGGGATCGTCATTTCGATCCCGAATGTTCGGGAAGAAATCTATAAAACGATTATTTATTGATATACTGTAAGATTTGGAAATGAAAGGACAGTGGTTCTTGGAGGCCTGCTGTCCCGCTCTTGTTCCAAGTCCTCGCCCTCATGCTTCAGTCTTCGGGCTTTACACGCCGATCGGGTTTAGGAATATTGGTTTGAGCCGCAAAAGCTAAAAACAACTTCAAGAGCTAGTCGGGATTTGAAATCCCGTCTTATGAACTTAGGATTTGTAATCCTTGCAAAACTGCTAAACCAGATTACAAAACTGGAGGACAACGATCCGGATTACAAATCCGGACCAACAGAAAATTTTGAAAGATAATCTGCATTGATCCGCGAAATCAGCTGAAAATATTTAGGCAAGGTCTTCGACTACGCTCAGACTGACAAGTTTTAAAAACAATAAAACTATTAATAAAACAAGTTCAAGAATAGGAATCATTGGTTATTAATGAAAATTCATAAAGGTTTCATATTAAATATTTACTTTCGCAGTCTAAAAGCAAAGTGTAATAAATATATAAACACAGGAAGCTTACATTATTAAAAACCACAACAAACGTGTCAGATAGTTTAGTCATCATTCCCACCTACAACGAGAAGATTGGGTACAGCCTATATTTACGGCTTCAAGTGGGCATTACAACACGATTATGCTTACATTTTTGAAATGGATGCCGATTTCTCGCACAACCCCRATGATCTCTCACGCTTACGCGAAGCCTGTGTAAACGGTGCTGATGTAGCCATTGGCTCTAGGTATGTTAAGGGTGTAAATGTGGTAAATTGGCCAATGGGCAGGGTTTTAATGTCGTATTTTGCTTCAATGTATGTACGTATGATTACCCGTATAAACATTCAGGATGCTACTGCCGGATTTAAATGTTACCGCAAAATTGTCTTAGAAACCATTCCACTAAATAAAATTAAGTTTGTTGGTTATGCGTTTCAGATCGAAATGAAATTCACCGCCATTAAATTTGGCTTCAAAGTGGTCGAAGTTCCAATCATCTTCACCGACCGTACCGAAGGAACATCAAAAATGAGTACCCGTATTTTTAGGGAAGCTTTTTTAGGTGTAATACAAATGAAAATTTGGAGCTGGTTTAGGAGTTATAAAAGGGAGTCCGAAATCCGAAGACCAGAGTCTTAGTTTATATATAAAACTTCTTGTTTAATAATTTGAAAATGGGCGTACACAGGTTCTTCTGAAACAACAGTCCCGTTATCGCTTATAGTCCTCGCTTCGCTGTGGGCTATTCCGCTCTACCGGGTTTAATACCGAAGGGTTTGTACAGCAAGCAACATCCACTGACTGTTATTTTGAATACTGTATCTGTTCCGCCATCAATACCCAAGCAATCAATGAGTAGTATTTTCGGTTCCAGGACTAAGGACTATAGACTTAGGACTATAAATTAAGACTTCCCCTGCGATTCCCTGATCATTGCACCAAAATCTTGCCCTTTATCCATGGCTTTAACGGTCATTACGATTCTTTTGGTACGTGTAGGCTCGGTTTTAGCCTGATTGATCCAGTTGATGTAATAGTTTTGGTGCGATTTAGGCTGTTTTAAAAAATTCCGAATTAAATGTTCTTCTTCTGATAAGCAGATTTCGAGGTCTTCGGGCATTTCGATTTTGAAATCTTTATCTTCTTCTAAATAGAGTTCGACACTTGCTCCGGCTTCTTTTCTTAATTTTTTACGGACTTCACCTTTTAAAGCAATAATAAAATCGCCCTCTCCCATCGGGATGGTTGCCATACCGCTAATCTCCAACTGATCTATCTTTCCTTTTACTCTGAAACTCTTTTTACAATCTGGTTTGATTTCATTGGCCAGTGCTGCCGGAATAAAGACATAACTCCAGCCGGTTTTTTCGCCCATGGTTTCGAAACGCTCTATTTCTGCTTTAAAGTGGATCATGGTTAAAAATATGAAATTATATTTTAACTGCTAAATGATAAATGGTTAGGCTATTTGTATGTTCATTAGAAATGAGTCTTAGTTTTTTTTACCATATAAGGCATTTAAGGAACATATAAGCTTAAAGAACTTCTATTCCTCATATGGTAAATGGGTTTTAAATATTGATGTGAAAAAGATTCTTCGCTGTGCTCAGAATGACAATCCGTCGTCCTTAAATCGCCACCGGATACTTCGCGGCGCTAGCGTTAATACATCCCAAAAGAAAGGTCGTCATTGCGAGGAACGAAGCAATCTTACAACTATGGGTTATAGCGAGTGTATTCTATTGAAAGAATGAAAGTTGTCCTTGTTTAGGAGGATTTCCTAAAAAACAAAATTCGTAAATGACCTCATACTGTCCTTTCTCATCATTAAATTTACGAATTGCAATCTTTTTACATAAAAAATTCAAGCTAACTTCTTCGAACAGGTCTTGAGCTATTTCAATATCTTCGGGATGTAATTTTCTCCCAATAGAGATATGGGCAGCAGCTCCATTTATTGCTTTCTTATATCTCAAGCCTTGTCTAAATCTTTTAAAAAGGCTATTCAAGTAAGGTTTAGCAGTCTTGTTAGGTAAAACAACAACTGCTCCGTTTTTTTCCGAAGCAATGAACTGATCAAACATCACAAAGTTAGGTTTTTCAGCATAGCAAAAGTCTTTAGTATACGATATGTAAAAATCCAACTCATGCTTATCTGCTTCAAACAGAGCAATCGTAACATGTGCCTCTGAGTTTCTACTGCTATACCAGCCAATTTTTTCTGCGAGTGTATTTTTTAAAACACTTACTTCATTAATACTTTTTCTTTGAGGGTAAACAACTATTGAATACCTGTCTTTTTTTAATTTTAAATCCATATCAATTTATTTAATCAATCGCCACTGGGTTCATCTGGATAATCGCCACTGGGTTCATCTGGAT
>NZ_JBFTQI010000582.1:0-3862 GCF_056398925.1 Pedobacter sp. 01T416_2 | reverse complement strand
CTTCTAATTCGATCAGAAACGCAGTACGTAAATATGCCTTAGAAAACGACCTGTCGTTTTACGATCTGCGTAACCATGAAGGCGTTTTGCGTAACCTGATTATCCGTACTTCTAGCACAGGAGAGGTGATGGTTGCCGTGGTATTTGCTTATCCGGAACAGACACAAGTTGATGGCTTGATGGGGTTCCTTAAAAATGAATTTCCACAGATTACCTCTTTGCTGTATATCGTTAACCAAAAAAAGAATGACACTATTTTCGATCAGGATGTGGTGGTTTTCTCCGGTCGCGATCATATTTTCGAAGAAATGGATGGCATCCGTTTTAAAATTGGAGTGAAATCTTTTTATCAGACCAATTCTGAACAAGCCTTCGAACTATATAAAATCACCAGAGATTTTGCCGGATTTAAAGGTGATGAATTGGTTTATGATTTATACACTGGTGCTGGAACGATTGCAAATTTTATTGCCAAAAACGTAAAGCAGGTAGTTGGGGTAGAATACGTGCCAACCGCTATTGAAGATGCAAAGTTTAATTCAGCGTTAAATGGCATTGATAATACGGTTTTTTATGCCGGAGATATGAAAGATATTCTTACTTCAGAATTTATCCTGGCGCATGGTAAACCAGATGTGGTGATTACCGATCCGCCACGCGCTGGTATGCATGCAGATGTAGTACAGAGATTGCTTGAAATGGAGTCTGAAAAAATTGTCTATGTAAGCTGTAATGCAGCCACACAGGCAAGAGATTTAGAATTATTGAAAGAAAAATACGATGTGGTGCGAATTAAACCTGTAGATATGTTTCCGCACACGCAACACGTAGAAAATGTAGTATTGTTAAGGTTAAAGTAATAAAATGATTGAGTGAGAGAAAGATTGAGTGACAGAATGGGGCAATTTGCCTTTAACATTCAACTATTCACTCATTCAAAATTCAATTATTAGTTAAGGTATGGATAGAGAAGAATTATTAGGCGCAACGCCCGAAGAGAACGGAACACCACAAAAAAAGCAGGAAAGTCCGCTGATAAGTCTAGAAAAAGATTTAGAATTTTATGCTGATGCGATTAAAGAAGTAGCAATCGAGATTATGGTTGAAGGCATTTCTGCCCACCCAATTTTTATTGCGCATCAACATGAGGTGAACATTGGCGAACTTATCTTAAACAAAGAAGAACTTAATACCGACTGGACAATACAAGCCTCTACGTTAGAAGAATTTGTAGAAAAAGGAATCATTAGCAAGGAAAAAAAAGAGCCCTTCTTAAAAGTGTATAAAAAACCAGAAGATTTTATGTGCGTATTCGTAATTGTTCCTGAAGGTGCCAACTTTATTTACTATCCGTACAAAAAAAGGTAGAGGATAGAAAGGCTGAAGGTTAAAGATTCCCCCTACAGCCTTTAATGACCTGAATCGGTGTAATCATTCTGTCAGTTAAATCTTTTATAAAAGAAAAACGCCGCATTGTATCCACAAAGCAGCGCGTTATTATTAACTAAACTAAACTTTTAATTTACGTGGTGTACATCTCCACTTTTTGAGCTTGATGTTTTTTTGAGTGAAGCATTTCCCTTATAACTTACATCGCCACCACCACTTGCACTGGCCTCTAAGCCTTTATTTACATAAAGATTTACATCAGAACCACCAGAAGCCTGCACCTTTGCATAATCTGTAATTAATTCATAAGCATCGATATCACTACCTCCACTAGATTGAATGGTCATATTTTCTGCTTTGCCTTTTAAATCGAGATCACTGCCACCGCTTGATTGAATAGATAGATCGTTGCAAACAACCGTTAATTTTAAATCCGATCCTCCTGAAGAGCGAATAGCAAGTTTATCTGTTTTAATTTGGTTTTGTGTAAAAACATCCGATCCGCCCGATGCTGCAATTGCATTTAGGGTTTTAAAACTTACATAAGCTTTAATGGTGCGGTTTTTAAACATGCCGCTCCATTTGATGCCGTCTTTAAATTTTATGGTAACATTGCTGCCGTTCTGCTCAACAACAATATCTTTTAATGTTTCAGAATCAGATTTTATACTCACACTTTCGCTACCGCCCTGAGTGAGGTATAGATCTATTCCACTGCTTACTCCAATGCTATTGAAGTTTTTAACGGTAAAGCTTTTAGTATCCTGCGCCTTAGCCATGTAGCTGGTTATTATGATAAACAAAATGGCGGATGATTTGATAAGGGTTTTCATAGTCGTTTTTTCGTTAAATGATTTGAAGCTATTATTACGCAGCATTTGGGCAACGATGGCTTCGATTTTGTGTTTTGGTTATAGATTAGACGCATCTCTGATGAAAACGTTGCAAACAATTCAAATTATTTTTCAAATAGTTTGAATTTCATCCTTAAAATCGTTCTTTTTGTATTCAATCCTTTTTATACAATGGCATCGCAATTACTTATTCTCAACAAGAAACAAATTCAGCAGAAAATAGATCGTATCGCTTATCAGATTTTGGAAGATAACCTGAATGAGAAAGAAGTGGTGCTTGCCGGTATTTGGGACCGTGGTTACAAACTAGCGCTACGATTAGAAAAAGTGCTTAAAAAGATTTCGGGCTTTAAACTAACTTTACTGCGTATCGATCTGCAGAAAGAAAGCAGCAAATTGGTAGCTTCGACAGATTTAGATGAAAGCCATTGGAAAAACAAGGTGATCATTATTGTTGATGACGTATTGAACAGCGGTAAAACCCTTGCTTATGGCTTGGGTGTTTTCTTWAATACGCCGCATAAAAAAATCCGCACCGTAGTTTTGGTTGATCGAAGCCATAAAATTTTCCCTATTGCCACCGATTTTGTTGGTCTTGAACTGGCTACTATATTAAAAGAACATGTAGATGTGGTAATGGATGTGGAAGGTGAAGAAGATCGGGTTTATTTGAGCTAAAATTATAGAGATAATAGCACATTGCAAATGTGCATCTTACGAATCCTCGTTACAAGCGAGGACTATAATTCATCTGTGCTATCGTCCTCGTTTGTAACGAGGATGCACGAGAATAGCGATTTTATCGCTTTTTTTAAATCAATTCAATTTTCACCAAACCTTTAATTCCAGCATAATCTTTAGCGCTACTGTAAATGTATTGCTCGGGAGATTCAACAATACCAGCTTTAACAGGATTATCATGGATATAATGTAGTTTTTGAAAAGCATCGATTTCTTGTAATTCGATAGGATGATTGTCGTCTTGCCAGATTTTGTGATTTTCTGCCCTATTGGTCTTTCTAGCTTCGAAACTAAACTTATCTAAAAGCCAATCTCTCCTACTTTCAGGTATCTCTTTAATGGTAACAGCCAATTGCTTCGAAGTGAATTTTTTAAAATCTCTCAAAAAATCAGACATTGTATTTGGCTCTTTACATCTTCCAATAAAATGAATGTGATTCGTCATCAGAACCCAACCATTTAATATTAATCCTTTATTCTCGATACAGTGATTTAACGAATCGACAATTATGTTTTTATATTCTGGTCTTGTAAATAAGTCTATCCAACCAACTATTGTACATGTTATAAAATAAGCCTGATTTTGATCAGTAATTATATATCTGCTTCCTCCCATAATCAAATAAGATTTTTTAATGTCTTTAAGTTATTATCCTCAGTTGTAATGAGGATGTTTGGGAGATCTACTCGTAAATATAAAGAAATAATATTCTGTATTGCAAATTTGGATCATCGTCCTCGTTTGAAACGAGGATGCCAGAGAATAGCGATTTCATCGCTAGAAATACAAATAAATTTTTGAAACTATTAYACCACATTGCAAATGTGGATCTCGCTAATCCTCGTTACAAACGAGGACTATAGCCGTCTTAAAGAAA
>NZ_JBFTQI010000581.1:0-3867 GCF_056398925.1 Pedobacter sp. 01T416_2 | reverse complement strand
GTTTTCTGGGTTGGGGTTTAAAACCAGGAGAAATTGATCTGATCCAGCTTCTCCTGATTGATTTAATTAAAATTTGTAAGTAACACTTCCAGTAAAGGTTCTCAGGTCCTGAGGGTTCATGGTGCTGTAACCTGTCCAGTATTTTTGATTGGTAAAATTGTCTGCTTTAACACCAAGTCTAAATCTATGATGATCATAAAATACTGATGCGTTAAAAACCTCATAAGCAGGTAATATAAATACGCCTTGGCTAACACTGTTTACAATTTTATTGTCGCTGGCATAATTACCGCCGGCACCTAATCCAAAACCTTTAAGTGATCCTGTAGCGAATTTATAACTGATCCATAAATTTGCTGAATAAGGCGCTGCCGAATAAGCATCTCTTCTGCCTTCTACATCTGGCGATGCATTTTCTAAATGGTTATCGTTATAAGCGAAACCTGCAATAATATTTAAACCGTTAACCGGGTTTGCAATAACTTCGGCTTCTATACCTTTGCTGATTTTATTGCCATCCTGGATTTGTGCATTTGGATTTGATGGATCTCCGTTATAACCCCTAACAATATCTTTAACTTTAATGTAATAGTAAGATACAGCGCCTGTTAACTTACCATTAAATATGTTTGTTTTAACTCCACCTTCAATTTGGTTTGCTTGCTCTGGTTTAAAAGCATTACCTTGATAATCTATACCGTTTAAGTTGTTAAAGCCGTTTTGGTAATTGGCAAATAATGATAGCTGATCTTTAATTGGCTGAAATACCAAGCCAAATTTTGGCGAAAAAACAGTTTGTTTGTACGCACCTTTTGGTGCCGAGCCTGTACGATCGGAATTGCCTTTATTGTCAAATCTGTCTACTCTTAATGCAGCTAAGGCGATTAACCTATCTGTTAAACTAATCACATCAGAAACATAAGCACTGTATGTATTGGTTTTGAAGTTATACGGATATTTAGGAACACTAGGAAGTGCTGCATAAAATGCCGCTAAATTATGTTCAGTAAAGTTATTGTAGTTAGCGCCGCTTCCATCTTTATTGGTCAGATCAAAAGTATCGATCGAATAAAATAACTGATCGGAGTTTTGTCGTAAATAATCAAGGCCTAAAACCATTCTGTTTTTTACCGAACCTAAGTTAAAAGTGCCATTGAAATTTTGTTGTACCTCGTAAGTGAAAACCTTACTGTTATCAGTTGATTGATCTGCTCTTGATATCAAATCGGCACCTGGTGCAGCCGTTGGGTTGCCCAGTGGAGGATAGTTGTTTGGGACTAAGAACAAATACGTACCACGGCCATTAGAGAAACTATAGTTGCTTGAAAAGCTGGTGTGAGACGACCAATTATCATTAAACTTGTAATTAGCCTGTCCGAAGAAGTTTGAGCTATTGTATTTTTGCTTCATCGCATCAGCGGTGAAGGACTTGTCGTAAGCTATTCCAGATTGATCCGCCCTATCAAAACCAAGGTCTTTTACAGGGAAATAGAAGAAAACGAATGGTTTTAGGGTGCTTGTACCGTTGGCAATTTCGGCATCAAAAACAAAGTCTAATTTATCGTTTACTTTATACGACAGGCTAGGCGCAATGAAGAAACCTTTGTCATAAACATTCTCCTGGAAAGAACCTTTGTAATTGTAAGAAGTATTTAACCGGGCATAAATGTGGTTATCTTTATCAACAGGAAAATTGAAATCGGTACTAACCCGGTTAAAATCGTAGCTACCTGTCGAAAAGCTTACCGCGCCTCCCATTCCTTCGAAAGGTTTTTTAGTTATACGGTTAATTAAACCACCATATGAGGTTAATGTGCTACCGAATAAAGTAGCAGATGGACCTTTTATAAACTCTACATTTTCTAAGTTAGCAGCATCGTTGCGGCCGGTTACGTTACCAGCAATTCCATTTCTGAGTTTAGCCTGTACAATAAAGCCTCTTGATGCGTAATAAGCACCACCATCGCCACCGCGCGAAGTTGATTCCCACATTTTTTGAACGCCAGTCGCATTGCGGGCAGCATCATCAACCGAAAACACAAGCTGGTCGGCCATTGTTTCCTTCGTAATCGTGGTATATACCTGTGGGTTTTCTAGGTTGTTAAGCGGCATTTTTGAAACGAATTCACTTTTCTTAGCGATATACTTATTTATGCCCTGGTTAATATTTACTTCATTAAGCTGATTTGAATTTTGGTTGATTACAAAATCAACGGTTTTGTTCTCTCCAGCAGTAATAACTATTGGTTTTTCTATATTTTGGATACCAACAGCCGATACCCTTAAAGTATAAGATCCTGGTTTAACTCTCTGGATTTCGAAAATACCCTTTTCGTTGGTTACATTCCCCAGGCCTTTTCCTTTTAAACCAACCGAAATGTAAGCGGCAGGTTTACCATCCGAAGTGGTAACTGTGCCGCCTATGGTCGAAAACTGTTGGGCAAAGGAGAGTAGACTGGCAAAAGTTAAAAAAAACGTTATACAGAAAAGTCTGATTTTAAGCATGATAATATTTATTTGGATTAATTCTAAACTGCTGCAAAATAACGGTAGAAAATCTTATTATCCAAATTATTTTGAATTATTCTAAATAGTGGTGATTGGTGCCTGTAAAACCTAGTTTTAATTCAGACTAGGAATGAAGTGAAGTAAATAGCTTTAACGTTTTAGTTGTGTTAAAATCTAAGTTTATCGAAATTTTTTCAACTAAACTTCTGGGAGATTTTTTTCGAATTTAGTTCGAATGTGATCAAGAAATATGAGGTAATTTGGCAAAATAGACCGTTTTGAGCAGCTATTGGTATATTGTTAATTGCAAAAGTCAGTTTTTGTAAAACAAAATGTGGTATTTAAGCCAATTTTTAGGTTAAAATATGGTTCCTTTTGATTAAAAAAAAATTAAAATCGAAGTAAAAATGTTGATACTTTTAGTTTGTAATCAAACCAAACTAACTAATCATCAATGGAAAAAACTTCTACAAGACATTGCTATGTGAAATTTTTGATGGCAACATTCTTTTATTTACTTATTCCGTGGCTCGCTTTTGCGCAGAAAACAATTAAAGGAACTGTTTTAGATCAAAATGACAAACCCATACCAGGGGTTTCTATTATCGAAAAAGGTACCAAGAATGGTACCGCTACAAACGCCGATGGAAAATTCACCTTAACAGTTCAAAACGACGGTGCAATTATTACCGCTAGAATAGTAGGTTATCGTTGGGCAGAGAAAACGGTTTCGGCAAGTGGTACATTAAACTTTTCTTTGGAAGAGGATAATAATACGCTGAATGAAGTGGTTACTATCGGTTATCAAAAAATTACCAGAAAGAAAACTACAGCTGCAATATCCAGTATTTCCGCTAAAGAGTTGGCAAATTTGCCGTCCGCGAGTTTCGATCAATTGCTGCAAGGTAGGGTGTCGGGTGTAAACGTTCAGAATTTCACCGGTCAACCCGGAGCATCGCCTACCGTATCTGTTAGGGGTAATTCGTTGGTTAGCAGGGGTTACGATGAGTTTAACGTAATAAATTCACCACTTTATGTGGTTGATGGCGTTCCTCAGCCAACCGAAACCTATGTCGGGCCAGGTGTAGGTACAGGTCAGAATTATCTAGCCGGCATAAATCCAACAGACATCGAATCTATAGACGTATTAAAGGATGCGTCAGCAGCAGCTATCTATGGATCTCGTGCAGCCAATGGGGTTATCTTGATAACGACGAAAAAAGGGCTTAGCGGCGAGCCGCGGGTTTCTATCAATGCTTATGCAGGGTTAACCCAAAGACCAAAGTTAAGAGATGTGACACTTGGAACCACCGAGAGAAGGCAGAAAATGGATGTTTTGCAAAGGCAATTATCTTATAG
>NZ_JBFTQI010000580.1:0-3869 GCF_056398925.1 Pedobacter sp. 01T416_2 | reverse complement strand
CTTTTTTTGCAATAATAAACCTTAGCACGTTATCGATATTGATAATGACTACAAAACCAAAAATAAGCATGGCCCAGCCAGCAAAATTATTCCCGTTCGCAATCTGCAAAATCGCAGCTGGAACAAAAACAACCGGTGGCCCCAAAACGGGCACAAAAGAAATAAATGCTGTAATTACCCCCCAAAATACTGGGTCTTTATAACCCAAAACATAAAAAGAAAGACTCAAAAGCGAACCTTGAACGAGGCAGATCAGCCCTTGTCCTAATACATTTGCATAAGTTGTGTTTCGCATTTCATCACCAAAACGAAGTGCATTCTGTTCTCTGAAAGGTGCATATTTAATCAATGAAAATTCGAATTTTCTTCGTTCTATTAACATAAAGTAGAGTAAAAAGTACATCACCAATAAACTTAATATAATATTTACTGCACTCGATATTAAGGATGGAAAAAGCTGAGTGGCCCAATTCCCCAAGCGGTTTAATCCTTCCTGAATAAGATCCTGATTAATTTTAACCGGAATAAGATGCTGTAATTTAACCAGCAGATTCCTGAAAAACACTTCATTGTTCTTCAATTCCGAAATTTTACTGATAACCATACTACTTAATGCATAAAAAGGCATTACAATGAGTATGATACTGATAGTGATAAGGAAAATAGCCGTTACTCTTTTATTCCAGCCCTTATTTTCTGCCAAATGGATATACGCCGGCCGCATTATAGTGTAAAGCACCAAAGTACTTAAAATAGCACTAAAAATACTTTGCAAAGAATACGCAATTAACACCCCCAGCGCAATAATAATGACCAGGTTAATGTTATTGCGTTGCTTATAAGAGAATACTGACATATTTAGATAATAAGGGTATTCTTTAAATGCTAAAATGGCTGATTTTGTTTTTCTAGATTTAAAATTTATATCCCATCATCAACCTCAATAAATTTGATTTTATTGTAAAGTGTTTTTCTGTCGATATTTAATATTTTTGCTGCCTTGGTTTTGTTGAAATTAACCGCTTTTAGCACTTCTAAAATAGCAGTATATTCAGCTTCTTTAGCAGTATTTCGCAAATTAAGTGATTTATCATCATTTAATTTTAGGGACAAAGGAAGTGCTTTTTTTTCGTGCTGTGTCTTAGGATAATCAGTCATTCGAAGCTCCAATGGCAAAACATGAGTTTCTATCCAATCACCATCGGTTAATAAAGCAATCCGCCTGACAACATTCTTCAGCTCACGTACATTACCTGGCCAATTATATGCTAATAAACATCTCATCGCTTCATCAGAAAAGCCTTTAATTTTTTTGTTCAATTCTTTGTTTACTGCAGCCAGAAAACGTTCAGCAAAGATAAGAACATCATTATCCCGGTGTTTCAATGATGGAACATGTATAGAAAATTCATTAAAACGGTGATATAAATCTTCCCTGAATATACCCTTTTGAATCCCTTCTACTAAATTTTCATTTGTAGCTACAATAAGCCGCACATCCAGATCAATCTCCTTCGTACTTCCAATCCGCTTTATTTTCCGCTCTTGAACTGCCCTGAGCAAAGTTGCCTGGATCTCATAGGATAAATTACCGATCTCATCAAGAAATAATGTACCTCCATTAGCCTGCTCAAAGTGACCGATTTTAGTGAAGGCTGCTCCGGTAAACGCCCCTTTCTCATGTCCAAAAAACTCACTGGCGGCTAATTCTTTTGTTAAAGAACCACAATCCATGGCGATGAAAGGTTCTTTGCCACGCGAACTATTTTGGTGAATGGTTTTAGCAACACATTCTTTCCCTGTTCCACTTTGCCCCGTTAAAATGACCGTGTACCCTGTTCGTGCTATGAGTTGGATTTGTTTCAGTAAAAGTGCCGATGCATCGCTCTCCCCATTTATATACTCCGGGCCATTTAGAAAATCGGAAATAACATTACGACCAGCGCGTTCAAAATTTTTAGGCGATTTTAAGGTCTCTTGCGTTTCAAGGGCTTTATTTATGGTATTTAAAATCTCATCCGGGTAAAGCGGTTTCACTATATAATCGTAAGCCCCTAGTTTTATCAATTCTACGGCAAGCTTAATATCTGAATAACCTGTAATAATAATCACACCGGTTGCTGGATAGTTTTCCTTAATGTGGATTAAAATCTCTTTCCCATCTGTATCATCCAAACGATAATCGCATAATACTAAATCGAATCTCTCTTTTTCAAGAATTTGTAAAACCGTTCTACCTGTTGTTACATTCGAAACTTCAAATCCATTTTTAGTTAAAAACTTGCAGAGTAATAAACCGATGCTAATTTCATCGTCAACAATGAGTATCTTTTTCATGAGTAGCGTTGTTATTATAAAAACCCATACGTAGTGGTAAGCACATTAGGGTTAATAATTAATTAACATAATTACTCAAAAAAAATTGCATTGAAAAATTTTTGCAACACTTTCGTTACACCGTATATCAAATTAATACTACAAAGGCATTGCTACTTTCCAGAAAAATTTGCTTTTCTCTTTTCAACAAATGCAGTTACGCCTTCTTTAAAATCGGCAGTTTCGAAACATTTGCCAAATTCTTCAATTTCGGTAGCGTAGCCATTGTTATTATTTACAGCTGCAATTACAGATTTTATCGCTGCCGAAACAGCCAGCGGTGCACGTTGCTTAATAACATTCAGCAGCTCTTCAGCCTTGCTAATTAGATCAGACTGTGGAACAACATAATTTACAAGACCTATTTTTTCTGCATCCAAAGCAGTAATCATATTTGCGGTCGTAATCATTTCTATTGCTTTACCTTTTCCAACCAATTGTGTAAGGCGCTGGGTACCGCCATAACCAGGAATTAAACCCAAAGTAACTTCAGGCAAACCTAGTTTTGCATGATCTGATGCGATGCGTATGTGGCAGGCCATGGCAAGCTCCAATCCTCCGCCCAGAGCAAATCCATTAATTGCCGCAATAAATGGTTTTGAAGAATTCTCAATGGCATTAAAAACCAGATCATGACCACGTTTTGCTAAATCTTCTCCCTGTTTACCACTATAATCAGAAAACTCTTTAATGTCAGCTCCCGCAACAAAGGCCTTTTCACCTGCTCCGGTTAAAATAACACCCCTTACATCATCTGTTTTGCCCGCGAAGGCAATTACATCCGCTAATTCAGCCAAAGTATCTTTATTTAAAGCATTCACCGCTTTTTCACGGTTGATGGTAACGTATAAAATGTTTTCTTTTATCTCTGAGATTAAATTCTGGTATGCCATAGCTTAAAAATTTCTGTTTTCTGTAACCCAATTCTGAATATATTCTACAATACTTGCCATTGTTGTACCTGGAGGAAATAGCTCCCCAACACCCATATCTGCAAGTTTTAACCGATCAGCTTCCGGAATAATCCCTCCGCCAGTTAATAACACATCATCTAACTGTTTTTCTTTCATAAAATGAATAATTTTTGGAAAAACCGTCATGTGTGCGCCCGATAGGATGGAAATCCCAATGGCATCAACATCCTCCTGAAGCGCTGTGTTTACCACCATTTCTGGTGTTTGGCGTAAGCCGGTATAAATTACTTCCATGCCAGCATCCCGTAAGGAAGTTGCGATTACTTTGGCCCCTCTGTCGTGGCCATCTAATCCAACTTTAGCTACTAAAACGCGGATAGGCCGATTTAATACTTTGCTCATAATGAATATTAAGTTGACGTAAATGTATCGATTTTATTAGGTAATTGAGAAATAGAGGTGCACGACAAATAGCATACGCGGTCGTCATCCTGAATTTATTTCAGGATCTTTCCTGCTATAAAGATGCTGAAACGAGTTCAGCAGGACGTGGTCGACTTGAAATGTGCAATTTATCGT
>NZ_JBFTQI010000579.1:0-3878 GCF_056398925.1 Pedobacter sp. 01T416_2 | reverse complement strand
ACAGGAAGCCGATAAATAAGACAAATTAGTTACGAGCACGCCTTAAAGCAAAAAAGGCCAGAAACGGATATCCGTTTCTGGCCAAGCTTGTTACCTAATAGCAGATAAATATTGATTTTTCTTACCTATCTTCCATCCAGGAAAGAAAAGCAGGTGTTTTTTCCTTATTAATCAGCAACTTATCTGGAGTTTCAATCACCAGTTTAACAAACAATTTTCTTAAGAAATAATGTTCTATTTCTTTAATGGCTTTAAAGTTAACTAAATATTGGCGGTTAACCCTGAAGAACTGTTTAGATGACACCAATGCTGTAATCTGATCAAGAGATTGATTTAATGCAAACTCTTGTTTATCGAAGCACATAATGGTTGAAGCATCATTTCTGATGTAAAAGAAAGCAATATTCTCGGTTTGAACAGTGGTATATTTTTGGTTTTTAAACACTAAAAAGCTCTCTTTTCCGGCAGGACTGCTCAATTTCGCCAATAAATTGCTTAAATCGGGGATTACTTTTTGCTGAAAAAAATTCTGAAGGCCGTCTACCTTTTGAAAGGCCTCCTGGATATCTGTTTTGGAAAAGGGTTTTAACACATAATCTACTCCATTACGCTTAAAAGCTTCTAACGAGTACTCATCGAAAGCAGTGCAGAACACAATAGGACTGTTTACTTTAACCTGTTTAAATATTTCAAAACATAATCCATCTGCCAATTGAATATCCATAAATATCAAATCGGGCTGTGGCTGTTCTGATAACGCTTTTACCGATCCTTCGATGCTCTGGTACTGCCCTACTATTTTCACGTCGGGCCTCAGGCTCAAAATTATATTTTCGAGTGATTTAGCTGTTTTCAGCTCATCCTCAATGATGATGATGTTCATGAATTAATGGGAGTTTAATTTTAAAAATTTGGCCATCGTTAATAATTTCGATTGGTTTTTCAAGAAGATGCTGGTAGCGCAACATGATATTTTTTAGTCCAACCCCCAATGAGTTGTTATCTGCAGTTTTTAAACGTATAGGGTTTTCCAAAACAATTTGCCCATCTTCGGCATACAAGCTGATGTGCAAAGGTTTATCCAACGAAACTACATTATGTTTGAGACAGTTTTCGATTAACAGTTGCAGCGTAAAGGGAGGAATTAAAGTGTGCAATATTTCTTCGTTTAAAGTAGAAGTAAAACTAAAACCACCATCAAATCTTGCCTGTTGTAAAAATAAATAGGCATTGAGTATTTCCATTTCTTCCGCAACGTGAATCAGGTCTAATTTACGGCTTTCGAGGGTATATCGATAAAAATTAGAAAGTTTAAGGATAAAATCGACAGCCGCTTCATCGCCGATTTCTACCATAGCCTTTAGTGTGTTGAGGCTATTAAAAAGAAAATGAGGATTAACCTGCTGCTTTAGCAATTCGTACTGCGCGCCCAAACTATCACTTTTGATTTTCTCCAATTCCATATTCACCTGTTGATTTTCGTAATTTTGTTGCAACAGATGAAGGAACATATAAAAAATTAAATTGATCAATATTCCCCTTACTTCAACCATCAACATCACCGGACCGAAATTAATGTGCGAAAGGATCAATTGCTGAATCCACGCCAGGCAAAGCATAATACCAATACCAATTAAAAGGCTTTTAAATAACCTGGAATAGGAAATCCCCTGTTTGTTTGGCCTACTGCTCTTTCGCGACAGCATGTAAATATTCAAATACCACATCAGCAAAGCAAATACCGAGGTAATACCAGCATTAACTGCCGCTTCGGCTGCATTAAAATGATGTTCTGCTATTTGTGGAACAGAAGATAAAACTCCAAGAAAAATGGAACTTACCCAGATAATGGCAGGCGAAATCTTTAAAGGGTTTTTGGTCATATCAGTTTTTAGCCAGGCTAATTAGGTGGGTTGGGATAATCAAAAATAATATTTTTTTAAATATGATGGCTGCACCACATATATCTCTTCTTTTTTCACCTAAAGTAACCACGCAAATCTTATAGTTAAACATTTTTAAGCCTGAACCAGACAGATTCGGCGCTTAAGCAGACAATGCCAGGTTTAAATCAGCACAAGAATTGTGTTTTTATTTCGGTAAGATCCCTGTTTCGTTAAAATAGTTAACAAACGCATAAAAAGGCTAACAATAGAAAATGTATCAACACGATAGCCGGCACAAAATGATACCCATTCCTTTGAGTTCAATTATAGTCTTACTCAGGGCTAACAATGTATAAGTCAAAACCTAATTTGTCTATTTCATCCCGAAAACACTAATCTCCCCTTTCCATCCGCATTAATTTTGACATACCTAACGGAGTAAAACATTAATTATCAACAAATTTTAGCAAATGGAAAATCAAAATAATTATAGCCGCCGGCGCTTTTTAAGTTTAGCAGCATTAACCGTGGCCGCTGCAGAACTTGGTGGATTAAACCTTTTGAACGCCAAAGGAATTACAAAAAATAAATCCAGCAATAATAAAATCAATGGCAATATATCCTTCGATAGGATAAAACAGATTAATGCCGGTGTATTAAACATGGGTTATGCAGAAAGCGGCCCAGCAGATGGCGAACCAGTTATACTGTTACATGGATGGCCTTATACAATTCACAGTTATACCGATGTGGCCGCCCTGCTTTCTGCAGAAGGATACCGGGTAATCGTTCCGCACCTCCGCGGCCATGGCAGTACGCAGTTTCTTTCGGCAAAAACACCGAGAAATGGACAGCAATCGGCCATTGCTGCAGATATTATTGCTTTGATGGATGCCTTAAAAATAGATAAAGCAGTAATTGGTGGCTTTGATTGGGGAGCAAGAACGGCCAATATTATGGCTGCCTTGTGGCCAGAACGTTGTAAAGCAATGGTTTCGGTAAGTGGATACCTCATTGGAAACCAGGAGCTAAACCAAAAACCATTATCGCCAAAAGCTGAGTTATCATGGTGGTATCAGTTCTACTTTGCAACTGAACGTGGCCGTTTAGGATATGAAGCTAACCGAAAAGATTTTGCTAAACTGATCTGGCAAACCGCTTCTCCAGAATGGAAATTTACTGATGCTGTTTTCGAAAAGTCGGGAGTTGAATTGGATAATCCAGATCATGTGGCCATTGTAATTCATAACTACAGGTGGAGATTGGGGCTGGCAGGTGGGGAAGCACAATATGAAAAATATGAAAAAATACTAGCCACATTTCCGGCAATAACGATTCCAAGCATTACACTCGAAGGTGATGCAAATGGTGCACCGCATGGCAACCCTGATAATTATGCAGCTAAGTTTAAAGGTAAATATGTGCACCATAATCTTAGTGGAGGCATTGGACACAATCTTCCTCAGGAAGCACCTAAGGCATTTGCGGATGCCATTATCCAGGCAGCAATGATGGCGTAAAAAAAAGCTAAAATACTCTTCTAATAATTTTAACAATCATAATAAATTTTAAAAAAATGGAAAATCAAAATGTAATCGAATCAGCAAATACGTTAAATGTAGTGATCAACAAAGTGCTTTACACAGGAAAAGTACATGTAAATGGCGGTCGTGAGGGCTTCGCAAAAAGTAGCGATGGAGCGCTTGACACCGCACTATCATCTCCTGGCAGTGCAGGAAAAGGAACTAACCCTGAGCAATTATTTGCTGCAGGCTGGGCTGCATGTTTTATTGGTGCAATGAAACACAATGCTCCCCAACTTAAAATTGTACTTCCTGCTGATACTGCAATTGATGCAGAAGTTGATCTGGCTTTGGCCGATAGTGGTTTTAATCTTCAGGCAAGATTAAATGTGGTTTTACCCGGGCTTACCTACGAAGAAGCAAAAATAGTGGTTGAAGCTGCTCACCAAACCTGTCCATACTCTAAAGC
>NZ_JBFTQI010000578.1:0-3879 GCF_056398925.1 Pedobacter sp. 01T416_2 | reverse complement strand
ACGGATAATTGGCCGCGTTGTATACAGATTGCATGGCAACTGCACGATGAGATGGGGAGATTGGTTGAACATCAGGATTATCTGGTTAAACCAGAGGGATTTAATATTCCGTACGATGCAGAACGGATCCATGGTATTTCTACCGAACTCGCTGCCGAACAAGGTATTGGTTTCGACGAAATGCTGGCCAAGTTTAACGAAGTTTTAGATAAAGCCAAGTTTATTGTAGGCCAGAATGTTGGTTTCGACGTAAACATTATGGGCTGTGAGTTTCACCGGTTTGGTGTAGCTAACCGTTTGGCCGAGATGCCTGTGTTGGATACCTGTACCGAAGTTACCGCCCAGCTTTTACAATTGCCTGGAGGTAGGGGCGGAAGGTTTAAACTGCCAACCTTAACCGAGTTACATTCTTATTTGTTTGGTGTTCCTTTTTACGAAGCCCACAACGCAACTGCCGATGTGGAAGCAACTACACGTTGTTTCTTGGAATTGGTAAAAAGAGAGGTTTTTAAAAAAGAAGAACTACAGGTTGATGTAGAATATTTTCCTCGTTTTAGAGAGATAAACCCGGCTACGATTGAAGGAGTTGGTTTAAAACACATCAATTTAAAGGCTGCGTCTGATGAAATCCGCAAGCGTTTACAAAAAGCTGAGGGTGGAGGGATTTCGAAACAGGAACTTGCTGGAAACAAACAGGAACTTGCTGCAGCAACCTTTGTACATTTACACAACCACACCCAGTTTTCTGTATTACAAAGTACCATCAGTATTCCCGATCTGGTAAAAGCTGCAGCAGCACAAAAAATGCCTGCAGTAGCCATGACCGATCATGCGAACATGATGGGGGCTTTCCATTTTGTGAATCATGTTTTAAATCATAACAAAGCGGCCGAAGCAAAAAATGCTGCTGCAATTGAGGCAGGCGAGCGCCCTACGGAAGTGGTAATGACACCGATTGTTGGGGTAGAATTTTTTGTTTGTAATAATCACTTAGACCGGACCGCAAAAGATAATGGTTACCAGATGGTGCTGTTGGCGAAGAATAAAAAAGGCTATCACAATTTAGCTAAAATGTCTTCTATCGCTTATACCAAGGGTTTTTATTACGTGCCCCGTATCGATAGGGAGGTAATTGAACAGTATAAAGATGATATTATTGTTTTATCGGGTAACCTATCCGGAGAGATCTCGAACAAAATTTTAAACATGGGCGAAACCCAGGCTGAAGAAGCGTTGATCTGGTGGAAGAACATGTTTGGCGATGATTTCTATGTGGAAGTAATGCGTCACAACCAAGAAGATGAAGACCGTGTAAACGAATCGTTAATTGCACTGGCAAGAAAGCATACTGTTAAATTGATAGCCACCAATAATACCTATTACATTAACAAGAAGGATGCAAATGCGCACGATATCTTGCTGTGTGTAAAAGATGGTGAAAAACAGGCAACGCCAATTGGCCGTGGTCGCGGTTACCGTTATGGCTTGCCCAATCAAGAATATTATTTCAAATCTGGTGATGAAATGAAATCGCTTTTTGCCGATTTGCCGGAGGCGATTGTAAATATTAAAGAAATTGTAGATAAGATCGAAATTTATAAACTTGCCCGTGAAGTACTCTTACCTAAATTCGATATTCCAGAAGAATTTTTAGTGGCGGAAGACGAGGCCGATGGAGGAAAACGTGGGGAAAATAAATTTTTGCGTCACCTTACTTACGAAGGAGCTAAAAAACGCTATGGCGTGTTAACCCCTGAGGTTATCGAACGTTTAGATTTCGAATTACAGACCATTGAAAAAACCGGTTATCCTGGTTATTTCCTAATTGTACAGGATTTTATTGCCGAAGCCMGCCGCAGGGATGTTTCGGTAGGCCCTGGCCGTGGTTCTGCTGCCGGATCGGTGGTGGCTTATTGTTTATGGATCACGAATATCGATCCCATTAAGTATGATCTCCTTTTTGAGCGTTTCTTAAATCCCGATCGTGTATCCATGCCCGATATTGATATCGATTTTGACGATGAGGGCCGTGGCCGTGTAATGGAATATGTAATTGGCAAATACGGTTCCAGCCAGGTTGCGCAGATTATCACTTATGGAACCATGGCCGCCAAATCTTCTATCCGTGATACAGCGAGAGTATTGGATCTGCCACTTTTTGAAGCAGATAAGATTGCCAAGCTGATCCCGAATATGAAGCTCGCAAAAATCTTCACGCTGGATGAGAAAACACTGAAAGAAGCTTTGCGCCCTGATGAATATGAACGCGTTGTTGAATTGAAAAACCTTGGCGCATTAAAAGATTTGAGTGCCGAAACCATACAACAGGCACAGATTTTAGAAGGCTCTTTACGGAACACTGGTATTCATGCCTGCGGGGTTATTATTACGCCAAGCGATATTACCAATTTCGTTCCCGTTTCTACTGCAAAAGATTCTGATTTATATGTTACCCAATTTGATAACTCGGTTGTAGAAAGTGCGGGTTTATTAAAGATGGACTTTTTGGGTTTAAAAACCCTTACCCTGATAAAGGATACCGTAAAACTGGTTAAAAAACGGTTTGGTATCGATCTTGATCCGGATAATTTTCCAATTGATGATGTATTAACCTATGAGCTTTTCCAGCGTGGTGAAACCATCGGGATTTTCCAGTACGAGAGTCCGGGCATGCAGAAATACATGAAGGAGCTTAAACCAACGGTTTTCGACGATTTAATTGCGATGAACGCACTATATCGCCCAGGCCCGATGGAGTATATTCCAAGTTTCGTTCGCCGTAAAAATGGCGAAGAAGAAATTAAGTACGATTTAGATGCCTGCGAAGAGTATTTGAAAGAAACCTATGGAATTACCGTTTATCAGGAGCAGGTAATGCTCTTATCGCAGAAACTGGCCGGATTTACCAAAGGTGAGGCCGACGTGCTGCGTAAGGCGATGGGTAAGAAACAGAAAGACGTTCTGGATAAAATGAAACCAAAGTTTGTGAAACAAGCGGCCGAGAAAGGCCATGATGCCACAACTTTAGAGAAAATATGGAAAGATTGGGAAGCATTTGCATCCTATGCTTTCAACAAATCGCACTCTACCTGTTATGCATGGATTGCCTATCAAACCGCATACTTAAAAGCACATTACCCTGCCGAATATATGGCTGCGGTACTGTCTAACAACATGAGTGATATTAAACAGGTAGCTTTCTTTATGGAAGAATGTCGCCAGATGAGTGTTACGGTATTAGGCCCCGATGTGAACGAATCCGACCTCAAATTCTCGGT
Source organism: Pedobacter sp. 01T416_2 (assembly GCF_056398925.1). Lineage (NCBI taxonomy): Bacteria > Pseudomonadati > Bacteroidota > Sphingobacteriia > Sphingobacteriales > Sphingobacteriaceae > Pedobacter > Pedobacter sp. 01T416_2. Next base: position 601 of record NZ_JBFTQI010000578.1, on the reverse strand, counting down.
AAATGCCAAAGGCGAAGTCCGCTTCGGTATGTCGGCAGTAAAAGGTGTAGGTGAAAAGGCAGTAGAAAGTATTATTGAAGAAAGATTGGCAAATGGACCTTATGGTAATGTGTACGATTTTGCCAAGCGTTCTAACACCCGCATTGTAAATAAAAAAGCTTACGAGAGTTTTGTGTACAGCGGTGCTTTCGATGCATTTGGTGGGCACAGGGCGCAGTATTTTTATATCGGCCCGAACGATAAAATGAATGGCATTGAAAAGATTATCAAATATGCCAACGATTTTCAGAACAATGAAAGTACGTCACAAGCTTCCTTATTCGGTGGCTCTAAAGCTGATCTTATTTTAGAACCAAGTTTGCCGGTTTCGCCAGAATGGGCATTAATGGACAGGTTAAAGTACGAGAAAGATGCTATTGGAATTTTCCTTTCTGGCCACCCTTTAGATAATTATAAACTCGAACTCGATAAATTCTGTACCCATGGCGTTAAACAGCTGAGCATCATCAACAAGGTGCGTATGGGCGACAATAATGAAGAGGTTTTGGCCGAATTCGAAAAGCTCAAAAACCGTGAGCTCTGCGTAGGCGGACTTGTGGTA
>NZ_JBFTQI010000577.1:0-3885 GCF_056398925.1 Pedobacter sp. 01T416_2 | reverse complement strand
TCGTCATGCTGTCCCGAAGTTTCGGGATCAGCATCTTTCCTGTAAAACAAGTTGAAATTAATGGTGCTTTATAATTTACGCCAATAACCAGTTATTTATCCTCTTCAGTCGCCAGTTTCTTCACCAGCCATGGCAAGGTGAGCCCTTGTCCGATTAAGGTAAACAATACCACTACAACAGATATAAATATAATAGCATTACGTTGCGGAAATGCGCTTCCATCCGATAAAGTAGCTGGTAATCCAATGGCAATGGCCAACGAAACAATACCCCTCATGCCCGACCAGCTGATGATCAAACTGTTCTTGAAATCAAGCAATGCACCCTCAGTAATGCGGTGTTTCCCTTTCTGAAAGGCTTTTTGAAGATTGAATTTTTGTAGGAAAACACGGGCCATTCTTAACAACAGCGCAACAATAGTAATCACCAGCGAATAACCTATGTAAGGTAAAATATCGGCACTGTTAATGTTTTTGTACACATAAGGGAATTGTAGCCCAATTAAAATGAAAATCAGCCCATTCAATAAAAAAATAATAATATCCCAAATGTTTTTTGATTGGTTTTTAAGTTGTTCAGGAAATACTTTGTTGCTAAACCTCGAAATGCCCAATCCTAAAATAACAACTGCAATAACACCAGAAACATGTACTTGTTCTGCAATTAAATAGGTAACAAAAGGCATCAACAACATAAAGCTGATGGTGGCCAAACGGTTACTATGGATTCTTTTAATAATGAAGGCGAGAATTTTCGACATCACCATGCCGATTAAGAATCCACCAGCCATTAAAAGGGCAAACTCAAGCGATGCTTTCCAAAATACAAAGGCTGTTCCTGTTACAGCAGCAACCGCAAAACGATACGCTACCAGTGCAGAAGCATCGTTAACTAAGCTTTCGCCCTCCAATATGGTATTTGTTTTGTGAGACAAACCTAATCCTTTGGTAATACTCATGGCGGCAACTGCATCAGTAGCAGAAAGGATCGCACCTAATACAAAAGATACCGGCCAGCTCATCCCCGGAATCATATAGTGGGCAACTACAGCAATACCAATAGCGGTGATAAAAACCAGCGTAATGGCCAATGTAAATATGGTGTTGATATTGGTTTTAAATTCCTTGAATGAGATATTAAAAGCGGCATCGTAAAGCAATGGTGGTAGGAATATCAAAAATATAATTTCAGGATTAATGTCAATTGGTGGCAAAGATGGAACAAAACCCACCGCTATTCCAGCTATAATCAATAAAATAGGATAGGGGATTTTAATTCGATCGGCTACAGCAGAAAGGCCAATCATCACAGCTAAAATAAATATTACAATGGCATAATTTTCCATATCGGCAAAACGCGTTTAATAGAAGTCGAAACACTTACTTGCAAAATATATGTTTAGAACTGGATTAAAAAGTTTCTGGCCGAAATAAATTAATCGATGAAACGAGGGAATGTCTAGAATTCTACAGTGATAAATGCAGTTAATTAGAAGAAGAAAACTTTAATGTCCTTCAATTCTTAATGATACAGTAAAAAAAGAAAGCATGGATGCATTGCTAAAAAGAGATAACACCGTTTTATAATACGGAAAAATTACAGGGGAAGAATGAAAAATATAGATTAAGAGTGAATTAGCGCTGCAACCTAGGCCTTTTACTCTTAAAAGGTTGATTGGTTTTTGGCTTTGCGGCTTGAACACCACTTTCCTCTTCCGATATTTTAACTGTAATTACATTGCCTTTAAAAGTTTCTCCATTTAAGGTAGATACAATATTTTTAGCATCCGGTAAACTGTATATTTCTAAAAAAGCATAGCCTTTACACTTGCCGGTAGCTCTATCGCGAACAATTTTAATCGTTTCTACCCTACCATGAAGGCTAACCAATATTGCCAAATCCATCTCTTGGATATTGTCAGGAAGGCCACCTATAAAAATCTTAACCATTAATTCAGTAATTTGAGAGAACATCCGATTAAATCAAGCTTAAATCCAGAATTGTTCTTTTAGACCTGCAAAATAAGCAAAATGATATTCTTACCCAAACTAATTAAATGAATTTTGCCTCATTTTTATCATAAATTTGTGAAGAGCAGACATATATATTGATGTTGACAGACATAAAATGTACATTCGCTTTCTAATCATCAAAAAATAGGTTAAAATATGAGCATCTCTAAGTTAAAATCTATACTCATTATAGCATTATTCCTCTTCAGTTCGCTACTAGTACAGTCAAAAATTTTATTGCCGTCAGTATTTAGCGACAATATGGTTTTGCAGCAAAAAACAAATGCGGCCATTTGGGGTAAAGCCACAGCTGGTAAAGCCGTTAAGATAACGGTTTCGTGGAATAAAATTAATTATGGGGCTATTGCCGATGCCAGTGGCAATTGGAAAATTAAAGTGGCAACGCCAGGTTACGGCGGTCCATATTCCATCACCATTTCCGATGGAGAATTATTGGTGCTAAACAATGTATTAATAGGGGATGTTTGGATTTGCTCAGGCCAATCGAATATGGAAATGCCTTTAGCGGGGTGGGGAAAAATCCTTAACCACGAAAAAGAAATTGCTGATGCTAAATTTCCAAATATCCGTTTATTGCAGGCAGAACATATTACCAGTAGTTTTCCACTTAACGACGCCAAAGTGACTAATGGTGGTTGGCAGGAGTGTAACCCAAAATATATTGCTGAGTTTTCTTCTACAGCCTATTTCTTCGCCCRTGAAGTGTATGAAAAAACTAAAATCCCTATTGGCCTAATCCATACCTCATGGGGAGGAACAATTGCTGAAGCCTGGACAAGTGCCGAATCGCTTAAAAAAATGACCGATTTTTCTGCCGCAGTTGATAAGATCCAAAAATTAGCTAAAAATCCATCAACAGTTTCTTACGAAGAAAAACTGCAGAATTGGATTAAAATGACAACCGAGAAAGATTCGGGTTATCAGGCTGGAGAAACAAAATGGGCTTTGGCAGAAACTATAAACTGGAAAAGCATGACTTTGCCGACTTTGTGGGAAGATGCAGCCCTTAAAAATTTTGATGGCATTGTATGGTTTACAAAAAAGATTAACATCTCCGAAAACTGGAAAACAAACGGTGCTAAACTTAATTTAAGTACAATTGATGATAACGATATTACCTTCGTAAACGGAGTAAAAGTGGGTGAAACGGTAGGGTATAATGTTGCTAGAACATATACGATCCCTGCAAATCTGCTCAAAATAGGTGAAAATACCATTACCGTTAGGGTTTTTGATAGTGGTGGTGGTGGCGGTATATATGGTGATGCCAAAGATTTGACCTTAACAAACAACACGGCAGAGAAAATTTCTTTAGCTGGCGACTGGAAGTATAAAGTGGGTGTAGATTTTAAAAATATTGAAGCTAAACCTTATGAAGAAAATGGCCCTAACAGACCAACCGTTTTGTACAATGCGATGATTCATCCTTACCTGCAATTTTCAATTAAAGGTGCCATTTGGTATCAGGGAGAAAGTAATGCCGATAGAGCTTACCAATACCGCGAATTATTTCCAACGATGATTAAAGATTGGCGGCAGAAATGGGGGCAGGGAGATTTTCCATTCTATTTCGTTCAACTGGCCAATTTTATGCAGATTGATCGTTCTCCTGTAGAATCCGCCTGGGCAGAGCTTAGAGAGGCCCAACAAAGAACACTTACACTACCGAATACAGGCATGGCTACCATTATTGATATCGGTGATGCAAAAGATATTCACCCTAAAAACAAACAAGAGGTGGGTAGAAGGTTAGCCATAATTGCCCTGGCTAAAACATATGGTCAGAAAATAAACTATTCTGGCCCCATTTATCAATCAAATAAAGTAGAAGGAAAACAGATCCGTTTAACTT
>NZ_JBFTQI010000576.1:0-3888 GCF_056398925.1 Pedobacter sp. 01T416_2 | reverse complement strand
GTTATAAGGCGTACAGGCTGACGAAACGTTGCATCAAATTAAAACAACTAATCTTTTAGGTAAAAATAGCTGACTAAAGGTGTTTTTGCAAATACCAAACGAAAAAATTACATAGCGTTAAAAAGAAGAAGCCCCAAGCTAATGCAATGGGGCTGAGAAAGCGCATATCCCAATGGCGGATAATATTATCCCAATCGGAGAAATCGAGAATTAACGGTTTGTATCTTGATTTAAGGGTTTCGTCATAAAATAAAGTTATTCCATCAGTTTCTGGTTAAATCCAACGATCAGTTTAAACAGATCTTTATACTCGGTAAGCGGTAATGTTTCAGGTTTATCGAACACATCGTGATAAGCGGAGGGACCACCCTGGGTATAGATAAAGAATGCTGGAACACCTTTTTCGGTAAAGAAATAGTGATCGCTGTTGGCTGCTTTACCTCTGGAGTTTATTTTCGAGATGTAATGATTTTGGTTATTGATTGCGTTTAGYAGCGCAAATGCTTTAGGATACACGGATGCATTAACTACCGTCATGCCGGTTTCACCGGTTCCAACCAAATCYAAGTTGATTAGGAATTTAATCCTGCTTAAAGGAATTAAAGGGTTTTCCACAAAATATCTAGATCCCAATAATCCAGCTTCTTCGCCTGCGAAACAGATAAAACCAATGGAGTAGGGCTGGGGATTGGCGGCATAATATTTGGCTAAACTTAATAAAGTAGCTACGCCAGCGGCATTGTCATTTGCGCCGGGGAAATAAGTGTCAGCACCCATTCCACCCAAATGATCATAATGTGCTGTAATGATTAAAATGGAATCAGGGAATTTAGTACCCTTAACTAAACCGCAAATGTTAGCTGCCTCAAAGTTCGGAATAAATTTGTTTTCAATATCAACATTAATTTCTTTTGGTGTTGCGGTAAAGTTCTTTTTGTTAAGCTGGATGGTTGTCATATCACCAACTTCCGTAGCTACAGACCAGGTTAATTTGTCTTTTAATAAAATCTTTAACGATGGAGAAACCTGATAATTAAGACTATCAACCTCGGTTAAATTTGCTTTTTGCTTAACGCTGGGGCTCTCATTGTTTACAATGAAATCTTTACCAGGGATTAGCTTTTGACCATTTATTGCCACCATCATTTTTCCTGGAAATGTATTTACTGGGAAATTAAAATTCTGTTTATAATCAGAGCCCATTGGAAGTAGTCCAATTCCTTGGTAAGCATCAGCAATATAATCGGCAGATTTTTTCATCCCGTCTTTGGTATAACCTCTGCCCCAAAATTGTTTTGAAGTAAGGGTATTTACTACATTTCTGGTATAGGTAGAGTCTTGCGCGAAAGTGTTGATTGCTAAAAACAGGAAGATGATGAAGCCAAATTTTTTCATCTCGAAATTTAGTAATAAAATTAACGACAAAATTGATCGTCACCCTGAATTTATTTTACGGTCTTAATGGATGCTGACCCCGAGCCTCCGGGACAGCATGACGGCAAATAAAAATGGTTGGCAGTTAACGGGCATTGCCATTAGCCATCAACCATTCTCTATAAAAACAATTGTTTTACTTTACCAAATAAGGCTGTAAAGCTGTTTTAATTTTTTCTTTGTTCTGGCTTGCTGTCCATTTTTCTTTAATAGATTGATCGCCCAGGTTAAAAAGTGTTTCGTAAAGCAATTTGCCATTTGCCATAGTTTGTACTTTGAATGTGTTTTGCGAACCAATAATGTCAGCCCAAACACCACGAACATCTGCCCAGTAGGTGTGTTGGCTGGCCCACCATTTTTGCGCATATGCGAAAGTTTTAGGGTCTATTTTCGTAAACTCCTCATAACCTTTTTCAACAGCTAAAAGTTTATCGCCATCAGCAGAACGCACTATTTTTTTATTGTCCTGCTCAAACATCCAACCATTTTTAGTAATGGTAATTCTGCTGCCACGGTTTAACACGTTGTAATCTTTACGCACAGTAGATTCTCTTCTTGGTAGTGGAGAATCTGTTTCGCTCGACCAAGAGTCGTGACCACCAACATGGCTCCATGTTCCRTAACCCTGGTAACGTGGACTATCGTCAACCTGATAAACTTTTTGTGTCCATTTTCCTTTTACATTGGCTGGCGTTAAATTGCCTTTTTTCCATGCATTACCTTCGGTATAAAGCATAATATTGGTGTCTTCATACGTCCAATCCTGGCGCCAGTGTTTAATAACCGTGGTATCATTAATGGCCAACATGTGTTGAATTACAATTCTTTTAGGTTCATCAACAATAATCTCTGCCCATTCGTTACCATGGCTTTCGTAAGGCTTACTGAATTTGTAGTTTGGATCTGGAGCGGTAACTTCACCGTAGTTGAAATTCACTTCATAAAAACCAGCCAATGATTTTATTGCTTTTCTATCCTTTTCTAGTTTTTCTTCCGGAGAGTCAACTTTTGTTTGTGCATTAGTATTAAGGGTAATCAAACCGGTTAATACTAAAATTAGGTTTAAAAATTTCATTTTTATTATTAATTAGGGTGTGCTTAGCTTTCCGCCACTGCGGTATTTTTTTTCTTTTTTCCTTTCCCCCACCAGATAATGAATCCGGTTATGGGTAAGCTTGCTGCAATTAAACTGGCAAAAAAGGCTATTATTTTTCCGGTTAACCCTAAAATGGCCCCTACGTGGATATCGTAATTCATACCGATTACCGTTTCTCCCGCATTTTTTTCTGATTGGTTTGTTCTATGCAATAACTTGCCCGAGTACTGATCGAACTGAAGTACGTCGTAATTCCAAAACGTTTCTCTGCCCCGGTATCCTGTGGCGTAGATGGTTGCCGAACCGCCATTGGCAGGCGACATGGCAATACGATCTTCATTTTTAAATATTTTTCTGGCTTGCTCAAAAGCAATATCAAAAGGAATTGAAGTAATGGTTTTGGTCGAATCTGATTTAACTTCTACCATTTTTGGGGGTGTGGTACTTCCTGAGGCTACTACGTAAACCGTGGTTTGGAACCATTGAAATGCCCAAACCAGGCCGGTTAAGCCCAGCATTAGGCATATCAGCATTACATAAAAACCCAGCACATTGTGCATGTCGTAATTAATGCGTTTAAACTTGGCTTTCCACTTTACTTTAAAGCTCTTATCGAAGTTTGATTTTTTTAGGTTTTTAGGCCACCACATCACCATTCCAGAAATGAGGAGAAATACAAAAATGAAGGTAGAMCATCCAATAATCTGCTGGCCAATGGGATGATTGATCAACAAACTCCAATGGATCATTTTAATTATACCAAAAAACTCATATTTATAATCGGCAACTAAAGTTACTTTTCCGGTATAAGGGTTAATCAGCACAACATCGTAATAATCTATAGAATCGAAATACCAGAATGCCTTAGCGTCGCCAGGTTTATAAACGCCAAGTTCCCATGCCCTTTCTGGTGCTTTATATGCAGAAACAAAGGTGATTTTCTTTTTATTCCCCAGTGCTTTTTCGGCATTGGCCTGTAGTACGCTTAATGGTAGGGTTTTAGGATTTGATGGAACTTCTACAAAAATCTCCTTGTGGCGAATGAGTTCGGTAATTTCTTTTTGAAAAACATAAATACAACCGGTAATGCCCAACATCAGTACGATTAAACCAGATGTGATACCCAGCCATAGGTGCAGCCAGTCGCTTATCCGCCTTAAACGCGATTTCTTGTTTTTTGATTTGGTTGATGTTTTTGTTAGTGCCATTCGCAAAGCTGTATTAATAAAAGAACCAATTAGCCTTTTTTAAGACTAATTGGCTTTAAATTTTATAAAATTTCGACTATTTAACTTCAGTAGTATAAGTTACCAAATGCCAAACTTTATCGTAGTCTTTTCCATTTAATTTTCCTGGCG
>NZ_JBFTQI010000575.1:0-3888 GCF_056398925.1 Pedobacter sp. 01T416_2 | reverse complement strand
TGTTGAATCCATAGAAATTAATCAGTTTCAATTTCTACTGATTAATGAATTTAGCATTCTTACTACATTTGAGGATGCCTTTATAAGAATTGGCGAATACATTGATTTGAAACAGGATTCCGAACAAATCCGCAGGTTAATATTAGATCAGTTCCTTTTCTTATATCAAAAGAATGTTGTAAAATCATCCCCAAAAAACATATGATTGTTTTCATCTCACTATCAAAAAAAAATGAAGAAGTCACAAAAGTGAGGTCTGTGCTTAGCGATTATGAAATTAATCCCAAATATGTTTTTGAAAGCTTGGAATCCGTAGCGTCTGAAAATGAAATACAAGATTTGTTTTTCAAGACCAAAATCCTTTTTGTGCACGCTGATTTCTTGTCTAAGCGTGAATATGATTTTATTGAGGAATTCCATAGTGCAAAAAAAATTCTTTTTTTAGGGATGATCAATGAAATGGTTTTTAGTATACCTAATCTTTATAGAGTTTTCACCAATAATTTCCAAGACGTTCCTCTTTCTCATAAACCGATTTTCTTTGAATACCTTACTTTTCCCGCCATTGAGCAATTGACAATTACTAAAACTAAGAATGCCAAAATTTTATCTAATAATATTAGTATTGGATATATTCCGTCTAACAGTTTTTATTCGCTCATTCAAATAATAAGGTTTTTCAATCTACATCCCAAATTTAGATTTAACATTTATCTTAATCATTCCGATTATGAATCTTTGTTAAAAAACATCTCAAACGAAAATATTCTATTTTCTGATTATTGTGTTGATAATTTAATTAAAGGTAATCATGATATTTTCATCTCTAGTGGCCCAGGTATTTCAGATTTGCTGTTCTTGGAACGCCCCATACTTATTGTAGGTAGCAAAGGTTATGGAGGATTGCTTAGTATGAAAAATTTTATTCAACACATTGACTGCGATTTCTCAGGGCGAATAGGAGGCGATGAAAATGAACCAATTCCAGAACAGCTTTTGATTAAGGATATCGGCGAGTGCTTGAAGTTATATGATGAGGCTCCAGCAACAGGGTATAGTCTATTTAAATATTGCTTACCAATTGTTAAAAATAAATTAGCTATTAAACTCAGGCCTATAGAAGTACTCGTAGCGACTAGGATTTATAATAATTTCACAAGTGCCGTCCCGCTTATGGATAAGGCTGTGAAGCTAGTAAAGTTGGGTTCACAAGGTGATGAATATGCACTTTTAAATGGCTTCAATAAAATTGTTTTAAGATTAAATAATGAAGACATTAAATGTTTAAGATATATTAATGGCAAGAATTCTTTTGATGACATCTGCACAATGACTGGTGTTTCTGATAAAAGTCAGATCTACCATTTTCTTGATAAGTTAATAGATTATAAGCTTGCTGATTTCGTATGATGGAGGCCCAAAAAAAAACGGTGAGTAAAAACTATGACACCTGTATCTGCTTGGTTCTATCCAGAAAAAAAATACTTAGTTTAATTAGTGGGAAAACATTGCCTGTACTTCAATTAAATGGTGTTGAGGTAACTGTTCTAATGGAAAATGAGAAAGGATTAGATGTCTTCATCTCTGGAATTATATATAGCAATCCGCTAATAAATTGGAGGTTTATATTTTATGAGAAAGAGAAACTATCTAATGCTGTTATACGAGCAATTAACTCTACAAAAAAACTATATTGTTTCTTTACAAGTGAAGCTCGGATAGATCTTGATGAATTTAAATATGCAAAATATTTAAACAAGTATTATAATACAATAATTTCCAAGCGGAACAGGAATGGAATGATAGTTAGTCTCTTCTGTAAATCAGGCGATCTTACAAATAGGTTGTTGGCTTTTTCCTCATTACCGCTTATTTTAGAAACAGTTATTCTAAAATTCAATTCAAACAACATAAATGAGCTGAAGATGAGCGGTCAGTTAAGAAATTTTAATGCTTATCGACAAACTGATGCCGTCAAACAAATCTTGAATAATCTTGATTTCAACGAAATCCAGGCAGATGGAATAATTTTTTATGATTATTTAAAAAAAAGTAATGAAAAGGCGCTTTCTGAATTTTTCTTGAAGCAATTTCCTTTATTTGAGTTTACAAATGATTTAGAAAATTATGGGCAGTTTAAGATAATTGCGCTGGTGCAGACATTTAACGAAATAAAAAACATCAACAGTCTTCTAAACCATTTGGATAATTATTGCGATGGCATTATATTGTTGGATGATGGGAGTACAGATGGAACGTTCGAGGCGGCAAAGCATGATAAATTAATAATAAAGGTTAAGAAAATACGGTCGGTGTTTAATGATCTGGAGAATAGAAACATACTGCTCAATCTGGTGTCATTTTTTAATCATCAGTGGGCTTTTTTTATAGACGCTGATGAGCGGTTCGATCCCCGATTCGATAAAATATACGAAGTCGCTGCAAATAGGGAAATTGATGTAATAGCCTTTCAGCTTATCAATCTATGGGACTCTGAAGAAGAATACAGAACCGATATACCAGATTCCAATCAATTATCAAAGAACGGTATTTTAGCTAGATGGCGAATGTTTAGAAACATTGGTAGGTGCCAGATCATTAGCTCACACAATTTACATTTCCCAACTGTTCCATATTTTAAAAATCCCGCAAAGGCTTCTCTACTTCTTAAACACTATGGAATAATTGAGAAAGAATTAAGGATCAAAAAACATGATTTCTACTTATCTCAAGATGAAAATTTTGAGAAACACAATGGCAGGAATTATGCTATGCTGGGTAAGGATATTTGTTATAGGACAAGGCTTGTCGAATCCATTACGATCTCCGAACTCCAGTAAAATTTTTATTTAATATTTCTTAGACTTTACGGTTTATCTATTAAGTAAAGTTGCAGTGTGAACCTCAGCTAGCTACCGGGATCGGCTTCAGATAATAAAAAAAATCTGTAGTACCCAATGCAATATGATAGCCGTCAGATGACAATATTTTTTAGTAAAAAGGATTACAATAATATTTGTTATAATTGAAAAAAGAACTTTGAGAAAACCAAAAGTCTTATTGTACGGAATCCCTGGGTTGACGAAGATTATTTTGGTATCTAAAAGTGTTTGGTATATCAACTGATTAAGATCTTCCCTGTTTTGTTGGTCGAATTGCAGATAGGACTAACTCGCCTGACGGGGTGCAGGTAATGGAATAATAAAATAATATAAGTTTTCATCATATGGAATATCGCTCTTTAAATAACTTGAATGAACAAATAGTTAGGAATATCCATCAAATACCCGGAAATATAGATCTTGTTGTTGGGATTCCGAGGAGTGGCCTATTAGCAGCAAACCTTATAGCACTTCACCTAAACCTTCCTGTAACAGACTTGCAATCTTTCGCAAGCAAAATGCCTATTAAAGGAGGAAATAGGATTAAACACTTGATAAAGCCATTTGAAGAATATAACAATATTTTGGTTGTTGATGATAGTTTGTTTACGGGAAAGGCTATGAATGAGGCGCGATTATTCTTAAAATCACACGTACAAAACATTAACATCACTTTTCTCGCAGTTTTTATAGTTAAAGAAGCAGTTGGTTTAGTTGACCTATACTTTGATATATGTTCGTTTCCACGGGTGTTTGAATGGAATCTCATGCATCATGATTTTTTAGAATTGTGTCTTATGGATATAGATGGAGTATTGTGCGTAGATCCTAGAGATGATGAAAATGATGATGGCATTGAATATGCAAAATTTATCAATAATGCTCGAACATTATTTAGGCCAAGCGTGCCCATTGGGGCACTAATCACTAGCCGTCTTGAAAAATATAGGAAAGAGACTGAAGAATGGCTGTCCAGAAATAAGATTATATACAGATCCCTTATTAA
>NZ_JBFTQI010000574.1:0-3901 GCF_056398925.1 Pedobacter sp. 01T416_2 | reverse complement strand
GCTTTAGTCTTTGTGCTTTAGTCTTTTTGCTTTTAAAAGAATTTTAACCGGTAGCAGGTCCCACAGCTGGGTAGCAGAAGGAAACCACTATCAAAAACAATAAAAAATGAATACAGATCCAATAGCAGATTATTTAACAAGAGTAAGGAATGCCATTAAGGCCAACCACCGTGTTGTAGAAATTCCTGCATCAAACCTTAAAAAAGAAATTACTAAAGTTCTTTTTGACAAAGGTTACATCGCGAACTACAAGTTTGAAGATACTACAGTTCAAGGCACAATTAAAATTGCTTTGAAATACAATCCAATTACTAAAGTTCCTGCTATTCGTACATTAGTGCGAGTAAGTAAACCAGGTTTGAGAAACTATGCTGGTGTTGAAAATATGCCAAGAGTATTAAACGGTTTAGGTATCGCAATCTTATCTACTTCTAAAGGTGTAATGACCGATAAAGAAGCAGCCAAATTAAACATTGGTGGTGAGGTATTGTGTCACGTTTATTAATATTAGGAGAACAGCACAATGTCAAGAATAGGAAAAGCCCCAATTACAATCCCTGCAGGTGTTACAATTACCGTATCAAAAGATAACGTAGTAAGTGTAAAAGGTCCTAAAGGTGAATTAACACAAGCAGTAGATTCAGATATCACTGTAAGTCAGGAAGACGGAATTTTAACAGTTCAACGTCCTTCAGAACAAAAGAAACACAAAGCATTACACGGTTTATATCGCTCATTGCTTAACAACATGGTTGTTGGTGTTACAGAAGGTTATAAATTAACTCAAGAATTAGTAGGTGTTGGTTACCGTGCTACAAACCAAGGTAACACACTAGATCTAGTTTTAGGTTATTCTCACCACTATGTATTCCAGTTACCAGAAGAGATTAAAGTAACTACATCTTCAGAAAAAGGTCAGACTCCTAAAATCATTTTAGAAAGTATTGACAAACAATTGATCGGTCAAGTAGCAGCGAAAATCCGTTCGTTACGTGCACCAGAGCCATATAAAGGTAAAGGTATCAAGTTTGTAGGTGAAGYGTTAAGAAGAAAAGCAGGTAAATCAGCATCTAAAAAATAGTAATCATGGCAGGTAAAAAATTATCAAGAAGAGATCGTATTAAAAAAGGGATCAGAAAAAGACTTACCGGTTCGGAAGAACGTCCAAGGTTATCTGTATATAGAAGCAATAAAGGGATTTATGCGCAGGTAATTAACGATGTAACCGGTAAAACAATAGCATCAGCATCATCATTATCGAAAGATTTTACTGGTACTGGAAACAAAAGCGATCAGTCGGTTGCAGTAGGCAAATTAGTTGCCGAAAAAGCAATCGCTGCAGGTGTTAAAGAAGTTGTTTTCGATAGAAATGGCTATTTATACCACGGTCGTGTAAAATCGTTGGCAGAGGGTGCCCGCGAAGCTGGTTTAGTATTTTAATCTGAAGAAAAAGTAAGATGTCAACTATTAATATAAAAAGAGTAAAAACCACCGATATCGAATTAAAGGATCGTTTGGTTAGTATACAACGCGTTGCCAAAGTAACCAAAGGTGGCCGTACTTTCAGCTTCTCAGCAATTGTTGTTGTAGGTGATGRAAACGGTGTTGTTGGTTTCGGTTTAGGTAAAGCGAAAGAGGTAACTGAAGCAATCGCTAAAGGTGTGGATGATGCTAAAAAGAACTTGGTAAAAGTTCCAATTTTAAACGGTACTGTTCCTCACGAGCAAATCGGTAAATTCTCAGGTGGTTTTGTTTTAATCAAACCAGCTGCAGTAGGTACCGGAGTAATTGCTGGTGGTGCGATGCGTGCTGTATTAGAGAGTGCTGGCGTGCATAACGTATTGGCAAAATCTAAAGGATCATCTAACCCACACAACGTAGTAAAAGCAACTGTTGATGCATTAACTAAAATGCGTGATGCTTATACAGTAGCTCAAACTCGTGGTATAGATTTAAACAAAGTATTTAACGGATAATATCATGGCTAAGATCAAAATAACACAAGTAAAAAGCGTTATCGACAGAAGCGAGCGCCAAAAAAGAACCGTTCAGGCTTTGGGTTTATCTAAAATGAACCAAAGTGTTGAGGTTGAAGCTACTCCGCAAATTATCGGTATGGTTCGCAAAGTGAACCATTTGGTAGCAATCGAAGCAATCTAGTAAAAGTTTTAAAGGTAGTATGGGTAAAAGCCGTACTACCTTTATATATGTTTAATCGTTGTACCTGTTTAGTGAAAGCGAAGGGCAACACAAATTCAAAAAAATGAATTTAAGTAATTTAAAACCTGCAGTAGGTTCTACAAAAAACAGCAAAAGAATTGGTCGTGGTACAGGTTCTGGTCGTGGCGGTACTTCAACTCGTGGTCACAAAGGTGCGGGTTCTCGTTCAGGTCACAAAACCAAAATCGGTTTCGAAGGTGGTCAAATGCCTTTACAACGTCGTGTGCCTAAAGTTGGTTTCAAACCAATCAACCGTACAGAATATGTTGGCGTAAACTTAGATGTTTTACAAGCTTTAGCTGAAAAACACAGCTTAACAACTATCGATTTCGCTGCTTTACAAGCACATGGTTTAGCTTCTAAAAATGACTTAGTTAAAATTTTAGGTCGTGGTGAAGTTAAAGCAAAGCTAGAAATTACAGCACATGCGTTCTCTGCAACCGCACAAAAAGCTATTGAAGCCGCAGGTGGTTCTATTGTAAAATTGTAATTATTAAATGAAGAAGCTATTTACTACTTTAAGTAATATCTGGAAAATTCAGGAATTAAAAGAGCGTATATTGTTTACGCTCTTAATTCTTTTGGTATACCGTTTCGTATCTCACGTGGTTTTACCAGGTGTAGATCCAACTGCTTTAGGCAATAACGAAAAATCAGGAATCTTAGGCTTACTAGATATGTTTGCCGGAGGTTCTTTCTCTCGTGTGTCTATTTTAGCGTTGGGGGTAATGCCTTATATCTCTGCATCGATTGTGGTGCAACTATTGGGTATTGCTGTTCCTTCTTTCCAAAAAATGCAGAAAGAGGGCGAAAGTGGTAGAAAGAAAATGAACCAGATTACCCGTTACCTAACGGTAGCGATCACAATCGTTCAATCTGTTGGTTACGTTAAAACGCAAGTTCCCGCAGAAGCTATTTTATTGCCAAATACTTTATTCTTAGTGTTATCTACGTTTGTATTAACAGCAGGTACATTATTTGTAATGTGGTTGGGCGAAAAAATTACTGATAAAGGTATTGGTAACGGTACATCACTAATCATTATGGTTGGTATTATTGCCCGTTTACCAGTTGCAATTTCTCAAGAATTTAGTGCACGTGTAGGCTCATCTAGTGAAGGTGGAGGCCCGGTGGCATTGGTTTTAGAGATCGTTGCATTATTTGCTGTGGTAATGTTTACCATTTTAATTGTTCAAGGTGTACGTAAAGTACCTGTACAGTACGCAAAGAAAATAGTTGGTAACCGCCAGTTTGGTGGTGTCCGTCAGTACATTCCTTTAAAGGTAAATGCTGCTGGTGTTATGCCGATCATTTTCGCTCAGGCGTTAATGTTTATTCCAGGTGCTTTAATGCAGTTTGTTCCTTCATTACAAGGTTCTTGGTTAATCCAGTTCAGTAACACAACTTCGTTGGCTTATAGCTTAACGTTCGCATTTTTAATTATCGCATTTACTTTCTTCTATACTGCAATTACAGTTAATCCAACTCAAATGAGTGATGATATGAAGAAAAACGGTGGTTTTATCCCAGGTGTTAAACCGGGTTTTGCAACATCAACTTTTATTGATGATGTAATTTCTAAAATCACTTTCCCAGGTGCAGTATTTTTAGCGATCATTGCTATTTTACCTTCGTTAGCGGTTAAGTTCGGCATTAAACAAGAGTTTGMGCACTTCTTCGG
>NZ_JBFTQI010000573.1:0-3902 GCF_056398925.1 Pedobacter sp. 01T416_2 | reverse complement strand
ATCATAACCCTGCTTTTCCATTTTTTAATCTGGTTTTCCTTAATTCTTGCATCTCTTAAATTATCAAAAATCCCGAACCAGACAATAAACCAATCACCAGTATGCCCGGTAAAACCTGAATGATTTGTATTGTGCTTCTTTAACTGTTAGGTTAACAGTAGAACCGATATAATGTTTATCGCGCGTTTTGGAATATAGAATATAGGTGTAAAACATCTTTAACAACTGTTTAATTATTTTGGGATGTCTATTGCTTTTAGAAATCTTAATAGGAAAGTGATTTCTATATGAATTAAAAGCCGTCTAATTTTACTAAAGGCTTAGCGGGAAATGATCCCGATCCCAATCGGGACGCCCCTTCGGTGTAAACGAGGTGCTCTGAGCCAGCTTCAATAAATATCAAACAAAAAAGTCCTTCAGTAAAACTGAAGGACTTGAGTGGGAAATGAGGGGTTCGAACCCCCGACCCCCTCGGTGTAAACGAGGTGCTCTGAACCAGCTGAGCTAATTTCCCTTTTATAATTTTGTCAAACTTAATGTCCCATCCTCCGTTTGGGAATGCAAATATAGTGCTATAAAACTGTTCTGCAAATCTTTTTTTCTTTTTTTTCAACTTAACAAAGTTTCCAGGATTTTATGCGATTGTACCACTCCGAACGACGCCGTATGTAAGGTATAGAAAACCAATATCTTATCTAACAGAAATCGTCGCTGTGTATTGCTCATTTTTATTTCAGAAATTTTTTCAAGTGGCGTATGAAAAAGCGAAATAAACCCGATGGCATCTTCCAATTGCAGGTAATTAGAATGGATTGGCAGTCTGGAAGTAAACTCGCCCTCTTGCAGATCGAAATAAACCTGGTCGTTTCGCCTTTTCTCATTAGGCGAGAAACCCAGAAAACGGGTAAGTTTTAATAAAAATGACAAATGAAAATTGGGATTGATCTCTTCAATTTCATCAAACCAGGCAATCGAATTAAAAATATAATCGAATAAACTCTCATCAGCTGATTGTTGCCTGATGCTTTTATATAGCACCTCATTTAAAAAAATAACGATACTGGTTTTAATCATATCGTAAGGAATGCTTTTAAAAACAGGTGTTTGCCGAACTTCAGATACCCTTTGAATATTGGTATTTGATTTATGATAAACCACCATATCCAACAAATGGAGCGATTGCAGCATGTTCATCTTAATCTTCGCTTTTGGCTTTTTAACACCATTAATTAGATAAGACTGCATGCCGAATTTATCAGTAAGCACCTGCACTACTACACTGCTTTCACTGTAATTGGTGGTCTTTAAAACAATGCCCCTAACTTTGTGCAACATCCGATTAAAACAATTTTTTCAAAAGTATGTTATTTGTGCAAATTTAATTGTGCAAAAAGTAATCACGTTTTACAAATAAGATTAGTTTTGCCGTTAATATTATTATTAAACTAAGCTGCACATGTGGGTTAAGCTATCGAGATTTATTCTTCAGAACCGTATCGCAATCATCGTATTTTTTTTATTAGGCACAATTTTCATGGCTTATCAGGCCAAAAATGTAAAACTCTCTTATACAGGGAGCAAAATCCTGCCCGTTACCGATAGTGCTTTTGTAAAATATAATGCCTTTAAAAAGACCTTTGGCGAAGATGGAAGTGTAATGGTGGTGGGAATACAATCGCCTGATATTTTTAAAAAAGAAGTTTACAACCAATGGGTCCAGCTTTCTAACGATATTCAGAAATTAAAAGGCATTAAGCAGGTTTTATCATCAGGAAGGATTTTTCAACTGGAAAAAGATACTGTAAACCAAAAATTTGTTTTAAAGCCGCTTCCTGGCGGTTTGGTTAAAACTGATGCTGAGATGGATTCGATCAAGAATACCATTTATAGCAATCCTTTTTTCGAAGGACTGGTTTACAACCGTCAGAATGCTACCTTAATGGCCATTACTTTTGATACCAAAATCTTAAATACTGCTGAGCGTAACCCTATTTTAAAAGAAATTGAAGCAAAAGCCAAAGCTTTCCAGGCCACAACAAAGATACAGGTGCATATTTCTGGCTTGCCTTATATCCGTACCGCGGTAAGTAAATTGGTAAGTAACGAATTCGTATTGTTTTTGGGCTTATCTATCTTGGTTTCTGCGCTAATCTTATTGTTTTTCTTCAAGAAATTTTATGCCGTATTCTTCCCTATTTTAGTGGTTGTGATGGGTGTTATCTGGAGTATAGGCACATTGGTACTATTTGGTTTCGAACTTACTATTTTAACAGGGCTGATTCCGCCGCTTATTGTAATTATTGGTATTCCAAACAGTATTTTATTGTTAAACAAATACCAGAATGAACTTAGAAAAGACGGCGATAAACAGCGTGCCTTAAGCGTAACCATAGAAAGAATTGCCATTACCACCCTAATTGCGAACATTACCGCAGCCATTGGATTTGGCGTATTGTATTTTACAGGAAGTGAGCTATTGATGCAATTTGGCAGTGTAGCCTCTATAAACGTAATGATTACCTGGTTAATGTGTTTATGTCTAATCCCAATTATCTTCAGTTATTTGCCAGCGCCTAAACTTAAGGCACAAAACCATGTTGAAGAAGGTTTTTTGCATAAATTATTAGTCAAAACCGATACACTGGTGCAGCACAAAAGTGGATTGATCTATATCGGAACGATTATCATATCCATCATTGCCTTTATCGGTGTGATGAAAATCAATGTTAATGGTTATGTAGTTGATGACCTGCCTAAAAACTCGGAGATTTTAACGGATTTAAAGTTCTTTGAGAAAAATTTTGAAGGTATTTTACCCTTAGAAGTAAGCGTAGATACGAAGAAAAAGAACGGCGTTTTCAATTTAACCAATCTGAAAAGAATGGAAAAACTGGAAAAAATGATTTCTTCCTATCCGGAGTTTTCGCGTTCCATTTCAGTAAATATGGGTTTAAAGTATGCCACCCAAGCATTTTACAATAACGATTCTACCTTTTTCCGCTTGCCAGATAATTTAGAAAAGAACTTTATCCTGGCCTACATCGCCAATGGTGGCAAAGGAAATGCAAGTTTGTTAACCAACTTTATCAGCAAGGGTAATCAAAGTACAAGGATCAGTTTTCAAATGGCTGATGTTGGCTCAAAACGTTTAGACGCCATTATGGCCAAATTAAAACCGCGGATCGACAGTATTTTGCCTCCATCTAAATTTGATGTAGAACTTACGGGATCGAGCATTATCTTTTCTAAAGGGACGGATTATATGTTAAAACATTTGGTTGAAAGTATAGCTCTCGCCATCGTATTGATCTCTCTTTTAAGGCTGATGCAGTTTAAGAGTTTAGGCATCATGTTTATTTCGCTGTTGCCCAACATTGTTCCACTAATTATTACCGCAGGGATTATGGGTTATTTTGGAATTTCCTTAAAACCTTCTACCATATTAATTTTTACCATCGCCTTTGGTTTAGCATCCGATCAGACCATTTATTTCTTAACCCGTTACCAACAGGAATTAAATCTGACCAATTTCAGCGTACCAAAAGTAATTACTGATACCATTACCGAAACAGGCGTGAGCATGACGCACATCGCTTTAATTTTATTCTTTGGCTTCGGAATTTTTACGGCATCTACTTTCGGAGGAACGGTAGTACTTGGCTTGCTCCTATCCATAACCTTATTGGTGGCTTTAATTTTCAATTTAACTTTATTACCCGCGCTGGTATTATGGCTAGATAAAAAGAAAGTAAGAAAGCTGGTATCTGATGAAGAATCGGCTAAAAATGCCGGTGAGTTTGACCATTAATTGAGTTTGGAGTTTTCAGTTAGCGGTTACAGAATAGATATCATTCATAGCCTTGGGTTTAAACCCAAGGCTATTTTTATAAAATCACCAAGCC
>NZ_JBFTQI010000572.1:0-3923 GCF_056398925.1 Pedobacter sp. 01T416_2 | reverse complement strand
GGCATCAAATTATGGAGAAGGTGGTTCTGGAAATGGCAATGTACAGTTATCATTAGCCAGTAGAAAATTCATCGATATCCCTAGAATTCAGGATGATGGACAAAGTGCAGGAAAAATTGCCGTTCAAATCCGCGTAGATAAAAATGGTAAAGTGGTTCAGGCCCGTGCAGGTGCAAAAGGCACTACCCTATCTGATTTAGCACTTTGGCGGAAATGTGAGCAGGCGGTATTAGGTGCGAGCTTAAACAAATTAGAATCAGCTCCCGATGTACAAACCGGGATTGTAATGTTCAACTTTAAAGTGAAATAAAAAAAATATCCATGGTCTGTGTCTTCACAGACCATTTTTTTTTGCGTTATCATTTATTGTGCTGTCAGATATTACTATCTGACAGAAGACTTATCTCCTCAAAATTTTCGACAAACAATTATAACCTGATTATCGGTCAGATGGTAACATCTAACAGCATATCCAACACCCTAACAAATTACTCGCTTAAGTAATTAATCAACATAGTTTAACGAGCTATCGAATCAAGGTAACCGATCCCTTTTTAATTATTCTTTTATTTTCCTGAGTTGTAAACGATGCCACCCAAAAATAGACTCCTACGGGAACTGGCTGTCCTTTATAATCACCGTTCCAAGCGTCATATAATTTATTTGAAGAAAAGATAACTACTCCCCTTCTATCGAAAATCTGCATCTGAAAATTAAAAGCCCTACTTCCCTCTTTCGCTTTAAAATCATCATTTATATTATCCGAATTGGGGCTGAAAGCATTCGGAAATGAAATGTCGTTACAGGCTTCTGTTTCTAAACGAACATCTAGCTCATCTACAATACAACCATTAAGTTTGAGTATCGAAAAGGTGTAGTTACCTTCGTATAAACCCGAAAAAACGTAATTACCTGGATAAACTACTCCGTTATACTTGATGTTATAATCAACTGAACGGTTACCAATAGAAAATGAGATTTCCCCAGTTAAATCGCAAACAGGATTTTTAGCATTAACAATCGAATGGGGTTTGGTTAACGAATAATCTGGAACCACAACAGTTCGATATTCTGCTGGTGCACCACCAGATGCTTTTACTTCAATATCGTAGCTCCCCGGACTAAGCATATTAAAAACACCGGTATTATTTGATATTGAATTATTAAGTGTGAATGTATAGGTTTCTGGAATTGGTGGACAATTAACTTTTATAAAGCCTTTTCCAAGAACATTACATTCGGCAAGCATCTCGATACTATTGATAACAATTGGACAGGGTTCGTATACTAGCTTTTTATTTAATTCATCAACAATACAGCCATTAAGCTTTAAAATGGTAAAACTGTAATCTCCTTCAATTAAATCTGAAAAAATATGGTTGCCCGGATAAACTAGTCCTTTATATTTCACATTATAATCAGATGAATTACTACCTATTGAAAATGATATTTCTCCCTTCAGATCGCAAGCAGGATTCTTAGCATTAATCTTTGTAAGTGGTTTAGTTAAAGAATAATCAGGTACTTCAATAGTCCTGTATGCTGCTGGCGCACCACCAGATGCTTTAACCTCAATTGTGTAACTACCGGGATCAAGCATATTAAAAACACCGGTATTATTTGATACTGAATTATTAAGTGTAAATGTATAGGTTTCTGGAATTGGTGGGCAATTAACTTTTATAAAGCCTTTTCCAAGAACATTACATTCGGCAAGCATCTCGATGCTATTGATAACAATTGGACAAGGTTCGTAAACCAATTCTACATCAAACTCATCAATTAAACAGCTATCTTTATTCAGCACAACAAAATGATAGTTACCTATCTCCAGGTTAGTGAATTGATGATCATAGGGCAAAACATCATTTTTAAATTTTATCCTATAATCATTACTACCGGCAAAAGCATTAAATTGAATATTTCCTTTAGCGGCACAAGCTGGATTTATTTTAGCAAAAGAAAACTCTGGCTGTAGTTGCTTGTAATCTGGCACAATTATGTCGGTTTCTAATTGATCTTCATCCGAAATAATTTTAATATGATAGGGGCCGGGAATTAAATCTTTGAATATTCCGGTGGTATTGCTTAAATCATTATTTAACGTATAAGTATAAGCTGCTAAATGTGGCTTTGTTAAAATACTAATTATTCCTTTGTGAAAAACATCACATTGTTGTTTTACCTCAGCCTTATCGAATTGGATTTTACATTTATCACGTCCGACAACAAGATCCTGTTCATCAACCCTGCATCCATATTTATTTACAATTTCAAAGTGACTCGTATTACCACTTATTAAATTAGAGAATTTACTATTTAAAGGATACAACTTTCCATTGTATCTGATTTGATAACTGCTGTTTTGTTCAGGAGTATTAAAAGTAATTTCACCAAGGGTTTCGCAAAGCTGATTTTTGATCTGCCAGCTGTAAATTGGTTTTAATAAATTAAGTTCAGGAACATCCACTGTTGCCGAGTATGAATCAGAAGCAGAACTGATTGAAAGGGTGTACTGTCCTTTTGATAAACCAACAAATTTACCTGTTGTATTGGTAACTCCGTTTAAAGTATAGGTAAAATCTTCAATATGTGGAGCGGTGATAATATCTACATTGGCAGTATTACCAGAAATGCAATCTTGGATAATGTCTACTTTCTCTAGTTCTATTCCTATAATACTTCCATCTTCTACCATACTTGCAGCATCAAGGATTGTATATGGAAGCGTTCCTACTACACCAACCATTTTTTGGTTTTCTATATCAAACTCGATAATATTGGTTTGGGAGCCAGAATTAGCCAATCCATAAACTGTGTTTTTTCTGGTGCCGGTTGAAACACTAACGATCCCATAAAGCACTATATTTGAAGGCAATGGAATATGAAGGGTACTTTTATTAGGTTCTTTAACATTAATCTTCACTATCCCTTGGTATGCTGCCATGTAAAGATCTTTTTTATAAAAACAGACATCTCCTGTAGGTGAATAATTCAGTAAACCTAAGGCCTCTGATTTTCCTGTATTAATATCTGTACTGAATAAATAACCAGAACAATAATATAACTTATTATCCGCGCCAAGGGTAAGTGAATTTGAGCCAGACATACCTAAAAATAAACGCCTGCAATTTTCAATACTGTTCTCTTTTACATCCGCAGTGTATATTTCTGAATTTCTGAACCAAAACAAATTATTCCTGTTCATTGCGATTGAAAAATACTGATCACCAGGTGAACATCCCACTATTTTTGTAGATTTTACCCCTTCACTTGTAAATTCAACCTTGTAAAGGTCGCTTGCCCCCTTAGAATAATCCATAGAACTTACATAAAAAGTTTGAGCTGCAAGTTTGAAACAACAAGATAGGAGTACGAAGAGAATTAGACTAATTTTATTAATCACTATTATTGAGACCGTTAAATATCGGCAAATATAACAACATAACCTTACAAATTAAATTGCTATAAAACACTTTTAAAGTAATCACCTAACTTTAATATTAAAAACTTAGAATACTAGGTTTAATAAAATCTACCCATTTCATTTCATAATAACTCCAGTCAACTTATATTTGATGCAAATTATGAACTACCAACAAACGCTTGATTTTTTATACAGTAAACTCCCCATGTTTACCCGTGTTGGCGCATCCGCTTTCAAAAAAGATTTAACCAATACCATCATTCTTTGCGAAGCACTGGATAATCCGCAGGATAAATTTAAAAGTATCCATGTGGCGGGTACAAATGGAAAGGGCTCTACCTCACACATGCTGGCTTCGGTACTGCAATCGCAAGGATATAAAACAGGATTGTACACCTCTCCCCATTTGAAAGATTTCCGCGAACGCATCCGCATCAACGGAAAAATGATGAGTAAAACTGAAGTCGTATCGTTCGTAAAAGATCAAGAAAAATTG
>NZ_JBFTQI010000571.1:0-3927 GCF_056398925.1 Pedobacter sp. 01T416_2 | reverse complement strand
GTACTGATATTTACTTTGCTTGCTGTGGTAACCTATGGTGTTTTTATTGGTCGTGGGCAAAAAAGCAATGCTTCCTATTTAAAGGCCGGTAATAAAATGCCCTGGTATATTGTGCTATTGGGTATTATGGCTACGCAGGCCAGTGCTATTACTTTTTTATCAGCACCAGGACAGGCTTATACCGATGGCATGCGCTTCGTGCAGTATTATTTTGGTCTGCCGTTGGCAATGATTGTTATTTGCATTACTTTCATCCCGATTTTTCAAAGGTTGAATGTATATACCGCCTACGAATACCTGGAAAACCGTTTCGATAAAAAAACAAGGGTTTTAACTTCGTTGCTGTTTCTGTTTTCGCGGGGATTATCAACAGGGATCAGTATTTATGCACCAAGTATTATCCTCTCCAGTGTTTTAAACTGGAATATTTATTTAACCAATATCCTTACCGGCGGGATTTTGTTGATTTATACCTATGTTGGTGGTGCAAAAGCAATTGCACACACACAGAAACTGCAATTTTTAATCATTTTAGGGACAATGGCCTTTGCCGGATATCTTTTGGTGCAGCATATGCCTAATGGAATCGGGTTTAAAGATGCACTTTACCTGGCCGGCAAATCGGGTAAATTAAATGTAATTACCACCGAATTCGACTGGAAGGATAAATATAATATCTGGAGTGGTTTAATCGGAGGTTTTTTTCTCGCGCTTTCTTACTTCGGCACAGATCAGAGCCAGGTTGGAAGATACATTACCGCGAAAGACAATACCAATGCAAAAATGGGCTTACTGTTAAATGGATTGGTTAAAATCCCGATGCAGTTCGCTATCCTGTTAATCGGCGCATTATTGTTTGCTTTCTTCTCATTAAAGCCGGCACCGATTTATTTCAATGAACGTTCCTATCAGTATTTAAAAGAAACTCAGCCTCAACAAGCAGCAGCTTTCGAAAAAGAACACAATGCTTTAGCGCAGAAATTTAACCAGCAATCAAAAAATATCCTGGTAGAAAAGGAAAAGCAACTACCATCGTTAAATTCTTCGATAGAAAACTTTAAATCAACCCAAAAGCAGGTAAAAGAACTGCACGGTAGGGTAGAAGAGGCCATTAACAAGTCGAATTACAATGCAGAGAAAACCGATACCAATTATATCTTTTTATACTTTGTAAAGAACACCCTTCCCGTTGGGATGATCGGCCTGCTTTTCGCAGTCATCTTTTTGGCGAGCTGGGGGTCTATTTCTGCAGCGCTGAATTCTTTAGCCGCCTGTTCGTTAAAAGATGTACACCTCATTTTTGGCAAAAAAGAAGTAGACGACGAGACTGAACTGAAATATAGCCGTTTGCATACTTTGGCCTGGGGCATTTTTTCGATAGCTGTTGCCATGTTTGCTACACAAATGGGCTCCTTAATAGAAGCTGTTAACGTATTAGGTTCACTTTTCTATGGACCAATCCTGGGTATTTTCCTGGTGGCATTTTATTTTAAAAAGATAAACGGACCTATCGTATTTATTGCTGCCATCTTATCCGAAATTACTGTTGTAACAGTGTATGAGTTCGATATTGTTTCATTCCTTTGGCTCAATGTAATCGGTGCAGCAGCGGTAATTATGTTCTCGGTAATTGGTCTGTTATTTTCAAATCCAAAAACTTTAGTCGACAAATAAACCTAATTTTTACGTGCAGCAGATATTTGCTCCCCGGGCGCATGCCTAAATTTTAATACCTTTATTTTCGACAAAATAGATAACGCTAAATATGAACGACGCTTGGATTGATAGGTGGAATGACCGATACAGTACCGATGAATTTGCTTATGGCGAACAGCCGAATAACTATTTAAAAGAGCAGTTGATGCAGCTCGAGCCCGGAACAATACTTTTTCCGGCAGAAGGCGAAGGCCGAAATGCCGTTTTTGCAGCTAAACTCGGTTGGAAGGTTTCGGCCTTTGATATCAGTGTTGAAGGAAAGAATAAAGCACTTCAATTCGCAGAAAACAATAACGTTAGCATTGATTACCAGGTTGGCGAACTTCAGGAGCTGGACTATAAAGCTGAACAGTTTGATGCCATTGCCTTAATTTATGCACACTTTCCATCGGCGATTAAATCAACTTACCATAAAACACTGAGCAATTATTTACGCAAAGGCGGTTTGCTTATTTTCGAAGCTTTTAGCAAGAAACATCTTGATTATCTTGCCAAAAACGAAAAAGTTGGCGGACCAAAAGAAATCGACATGCTATTTTCGATCGAGGAAATAAGAGCTGATTTCGAAAATTATGAGATTCTTGTATTAGAAGAAAAAGAAATTGAACTGAATGAGGGTTTGTTTCATAACGGCCAGGGCTCGGTAATCAGATTTGTTGGAAGAAGGAAATAAAGCAGTTTAGTCTATAGTTGAGAAATGAATTTAAAAAACAGTAAAGTTTTGCACAATTTTTTAGACACTAGGATTATAGTTTTTATCAACCTAAAGCCATAAATTCGTAAAATCAAAAACAACAAAAACAGATAAATATAATACTATGAAAACGATGATTAAATCAATCGCGTTGCTATTTACAGCAATTACTATTTCTGTAAGTGCAATGGCACAAGATGCTCAGCCTAAACCAAGTCCTGCTGCTACAGCGACAGGAAAAGTTAAAGGTGCAACCATTACCATCAACTACAGCAGCCCTGCCGTAAAAGGACGTAAAATCTGGGGCGGTTTAGAAGCCTTTGATAAAGTATGGCGCGCAGGTGCAAACGAGGCTACTACTTTCGAAACCGATAAAGATATCGTAGTTGAAGGTAAAGCTTTGGCAGCAGGAAAATACAGCTTCTTTTTAATCCCTAAAGAAAGCGGAACCTGGACAGCTATTTTTAACAAAGAACCAAAACAGTGGGGTGCTTATAAATACGAAGAAGCTAAGGATGCTTTGCGTGTTGATGTTAAAACCAAAGCCTTAAAAGCTACACAAGAACGTTTGGTTTATAAAATTACCAAAAGCGGATTCGCTTTAGAATGGGATAAAATTTCTGTTCCGGTTAACATTAAATAATAAGATAAAATTATTTCACAGCCGTCCTGATTTACATTAGGACGGCTTTTTTTATGCCGTTTTTTTGAAAATGGCTGGGTTGTAATTCTTGGCGGTTTGCAGTCCCGTTTTCCATTACTCCCGACTTAACGTCGCGATTCATTATCCTATCGGTTGGTGTCTCACCGACCGAAATAAAAGATATTCTTATTAGAGGAAATGAGAGGCTTGCGGTTCTTGGATGCTTGCAGTCCCGCCATTCGCTATAGTCCCGATGAAGAATCGGGAGCTGCCGCTGCTGTCGGGTTTAAGGACAAGGGTTTGTGCATCCTGCAACCCAACAAATGAAATGCTGCTGTAGCCACTTAGCCCCGGTTGAAGCGTTACCCTGCAGCAACGAGGTATCCCGAAGTTTCGGGAAAGCGTAAAAGCAAAAAACGGGAAGAAACTTCTTGTTCTATACAGGGCTTGCGCTTCAAAATAAAAAACATATTTTGTTAAAGCTTTTTCTAATGATAGTCGGGATTTGCAATCGAGTCTTAAGAGCTTAGGATTTATAATCCTGACAAACAGTTAAAACTTGTAGAACTAGAACACTAGGGGTCCGGATTACAAATCCAGACCAACAACTTCTGTAAAGAACCTAAAACATAATAGCTACTTCATGTTAAAATACTATTTTAGGACAATTTAAAAATAAACACAAATAATGAAGCTTCCTATTAAACTACTGGCAATATTACCGCTTCTTTCATTAAACGTTTTAGCTCAACAAAAAACACAGCTTTTTTCTATTAAAACAGCAAAGCCTGTCGATCAGGTGAACGTTTTTTTAGGATCTTCAGCAGATCATGGGCAGATGTCGCCAGCTGCATCGGCCCCTTTTGGCATGTTG
>NZ_JBFTQI010000570.1:0-3929 GCF_056398925.1 Pedobacter sp. 01T416_2 | reverse complement strand
CATAGAGGGTGTCGCCGTTTGGATCGTGTGTCGTAAAAGAATAATCACCAGTGATCAACTTGTAGGTATGCCGATCTCCATATTCGTCGTACTCTACAATAATGGCTAATGAACAGGCTACAACCTTATCATCAACAGCGATACAGAGCTGTCCTTCTGGGAAAATATTTAAAAGTTTTGCAATACTTGATTTTGGCCAGATGGAACCACCCATACTGTCGTAGGCCTGGAGCATCGATTCTTTAAGATCTTCGTAATCTTCGAGCGTTAGTTTACGTAATTCAATATTCATAATGTTTGATTTCTATGTTATGAACACCAAAAGGGCTTAAATGTTCAGATGGATTGTATATTTCTTAGAAGATCCTGAAACAAATCCGAAAGCTATCGGATCAGGAGGACGGAATGTTTGATTTGATGCAATAGTAACCCGAGTAACGTCACCCTGAATTCATTTCAGGGTCTTTTTTTTTATTCAATCATAGAAGAGAAATCGTTTATAAAACGACAATAGATTTCTCCATTCCGTTGCACTTCAGTCGAAATGACGATTTGGCAAGAAACAATCTTGTATTAAAACAGCTTCCCGGTTTGGCCTGGATAATTTTTCTTTAAGTGCTTGTAAGCCGCTTCGGTAACTTCTCTACCCCGTGAAGTACGCATAATATATCCCTCTTGAATCAAAAACGGCTCATAAACCTCCTCAATAGTACCTTCATCTTCTCCAACAGCTGTCGCAATGGTTTTTAAACCTACCGGACCGCCTTTAAATTTATCGATAATGGTAACCAGGATCCTGTTGTCCATTTCATCCAAGCCATGTTCATCTACATTTAATGCATTGAGGGCATAGCGGGCAATTTCAGTATCGATATTTCCGTTTCCTTTAATCTGCGCAAAATCTCTTGTTCTCCGTAGAAGTGCATTGGCAATACGGGGCGTGCCACGGCTACGGCGGGCAATTTCGTAGGCACCTTCATCACTGATCGGCGTTTTTAATATATCAGAAGAGCGTAGCACAATTGTGGTTAGCAATTTAGCGTCATAGTAAGCCAGGCGGGCATTGATGCCAAAGCGTGCCCTTAACGGAGCAGTCAACAATCCGGAGCGGGTGGTAGCACCTACTAAAGTAAAAGGATTAAGCGAAATCTGTACAGAACGGGCATTCGGGCCAGTTTCGAGCATAATATCGATTTTAAAATCTTCCATGGCAGAGTATAGATATTCTTCCACAAGAGGAGATAAACGATGGATCTCATCAATAAAAAGGATATCGCCTTCATCCAAGCCGGTTAATAAACCAGCCAAATCGCCAGGTTTGTCTAATACCGGACCAGAGGTTACTTTGATGCCAGTAGCCATTTCATTGGCAATGATATGAGAGAGTGTGGTTTTACCTAATCCGGGAGGACCATGCAAAAGAACGTGATCTAAAGCCTCACCACGGAGTTTCGCCGCCTGAACAAAAATCTTCAGATTTTCCATCACTTTTTCCTGTCCCGTAAAATCTTCAAAAGCCTGTGGCCTTAAAACCCTTTCAATATCACGATCGGTTGGGCTTAGGTTGCTTGCTTCAGGATCCAGATTCTCATTCATACAGCAAATATAAAATTAAATGCTAAAAAAATTAGGATTTTTTAAATTTATCAGAAACGACAAGATCTTTTGATCCGGCAGTATATTTATAAAAACCTTCGCCAGTTTTACTACCTTTTTTACCTGCAGCAACCATATTTACCAATAATGGACATGGTGCGTATTTAGGATTACCAAAACCGTCGTTCAATACTTTTAATATTGCCAAACAAACATCCAGACCAATAAAATCGGCTAACTGCAAGGGCCCCATCGGATGTGCCATTCCAAGTTTCATTACGGTATCGATTTCATAAACGCCTGCAACGCCTTCATACAGAGTGTAAATGGCCTCGTTAATCATTGGCATTAAAATGCGGTTAGCCACAAAACCCGGATAATCATTTACCTCAACAGGAACTTTCTCCAAACTTTGCGATAGCGACATAATAGTACTGGTTGTTTCATCACTGGTGGCATAACCTCTTATTACTTCTACTAGCTTCATTACCGGAACAGGGTTCATAAAGTGCATCCCGATTACCTTATCACCTCTACCGGTTATGGCAGCAATCTGCGTAATGGAAATAGAGGAGGTATTAGAAGCCAGAATAGCATGTGCAGGTGCGTACTCATCTAAATCCTTAAAAATCTTCAGTTTTAAGTCCACATTTTCGGTAGCGGCTTCTACAATTAAATCGGAACTTTGAACGCCATCCTTTATTGAGGTATAGGTGGTGATGTTATTAAGAGCGGCCGCTTTCTGATCTTCTGTTAATGTGGCTTTGGCAACCTGTCTGTCTAAATTTTTGGTAATGGTTTGTATGGCCCTATCCAATGCAGCTTGATTAATATCAATCAGGTTGACTTGATAATTGAATTGTGCAAAGGTATGAGCGATGCCATTTCCCATCGTGCCAGATCCTATAACTGCGATTTGTTTCATCTTTAAGAGATTAAAAAAAGAGAATTTAATAGTAAACGATTAGTTAAAATAGAGATCTTGCCGGATAGCCCGATCTCTATTTATTATATTAAGTTATGGTGCCAATCTTGTTTTAGTCCAGATTCCTTTAACCTTTTCGAAATTTATCCTGTCGTGCAGCCTGCTGCTTCTTCCTTGCCAAAACTCTATCCTTGTAGGTTTTACAATATAACCGCCCCAGTGCGCAGGTTTTACAATACCTTTATCGGTGCTTTTAGCCTTTAATTCTTCAAATTTTTCTTCTAAAAATGCTCTGTTTGGAATAACCTGGCTCTGTGGAGAGGCTACGGCTCCAATCTGACTGTCAATTGGCCTCGTATTGAAATATTCTTCGGAAGTTTCCTTATCTAGTTTTTCTACCGTTCCTTCGATCCTCACCTGTCTTTCCAATTCAGGCCAGAAAAATACTAAAGCTGCGTATGGATTACGTTTTAGCTCTTTTCCTTTAGCACTTAGGTAATTCGTAAAAAATCTAAATCCATCTGTATCAACGCCTTTAAGTAAAACAATACGGGCATCGGGTCTGCCGGCTTTATCGGCTGTAGCTAAAGTCATTACATTGGGTTCGTATATCTGGGCATCAACAGCATGTTGAAACCACTTTTTAAACTGGATAATTGGGTCTTGATCAACGTCAGATTCATCCAGCAAAGCGCTTTTGTAATCTTGGCGCAGGTTTTGTAGAAATTCATTTGTAACTTGCATTTAACAAAAATAGACATCTTTTACGGTGTAACAAATGATTATCATCATGCTGAACAATATAAAACCTAAAACAGGCCGCTTGCTCATCTCAGAGCCATTTATGGCCGATCCTAATTTTAAAAGATCTGTTGTGCTATTAACAGAGCATGGCGATGATGGAACTGTAGGTTATATACTTAACCAGGTAGGTAATCTTATGCTGAATGATGTGATACAAGATTTATGGGATGCAAAAAACTACATTTATTTTGGCGGACCTGTTGCTGCAGATACCTTACATTTCATTCATCGTAGTTATGATAAACTACAGAGTGGTGAGCCTATTGGGAATGGACTGTATTGGGGTGGGAATTTTGAAACACTTAAAATCCTTTTAAATACCAATGCCATAAGCGCTGAGGAAATAAAATTTTTTATGGGCTACTCTGGCTGGGGCCATGGACAGCTCGATCGCGAAATAGAGCAGAACGCCTGGATGGTGAGCGATACCTTTAATCCTGATCTCATTTTTAGTAACGATGATGAAAAACTTTGGCGGGATGTGATCGTAAATTTAGGACCAAAATATGCACATATCAGTAATTTTCCCGTTGACCCGAATCTGAACTAATTAGTTGGCGATTTTCAGTTAACAGATTCTAGGTGAATAAAAATAGTATTATAA
>NZ_JBFTQI010000569.1:0-3931 GCF_056398925.1 Pedobacter sp. 01T416_2 | reverse complement strand
CTGGTAATTAGTCAATGGTTCATAGTCGTATTCTTCATTGTGGGACCGCAAGTGGGCGCCAGCCTGTAGCGATTTCGGTAAAGCAATCTCATGAGGTGATTTATTTGTTCGTTGTTTAAATCGCTTAATTGCCGCTAAACGCCAAACTAAGAAATGTAACTAAAATCATTTTTTTCTCTAATCATTCTCACCTGCTGCACCTGCTCAGGGCCATAGTTTTGTATATATAAACTCTGTATATGAAAGCTATAGCTTACAACATCAAACCCGATGAAAAGGAATGGTTGGTACTGGCCAATTATAAAAAACACGACATTACCATAATTGCGAACAGTTTAACTATTGATACGCTTTCATTTGCAACCGGAAAGGAGGCCCTCTTGGTTTTTAACAACGATGAGCTAAGTGGGGCGATGATTCTGGGGCTAAAAGCCCTGGGCATAAAATACATTGCAACCTCATCTTCCGAAACAGACCATCTTGATTTAAAAGCTGCCGGTTCTGCTGGGATCAAAGTGGCAAATGTTCCTTTGGCATCTGGTGATGCCAACGCTAAACAACGGATGGAGCAGGTGATCAAAAACCTCGATCAATGGGCTGTGGGTAAATGTGTAGGTAGCGCGTGCTGCTGTCAAAACGAATGTTCTACCCTAAAAGTGCTTAAATAATGGAAACTTCTACACTACTTAAAAAATACAATGTTGCCACACCAAGGTACACCAGTTACCCAACCGTTCCTTACTGGGATATTGAAAATTTCACTGCAAATGGTTGGTTAGCCAATGTAGCCAACACCTATGAAAGCCATAAAGATGAAGGGATCAGTCTATATATCCACCTTCCATTTTGCGAGAGCCTATGCACCTATTGCGGTTGTAATACCCGGATAACAAAAAACCATGATGTAGAGGTACCGTATATAAATGCTGTACTGGCAGAATGGAAAATGTATGTGGAAGTTTTGAGGGAGAAACCTAAACTAAAAGAACTGCACCTGGGTGGCGGAACCCCTACTTTTTTTAGTGCAGAAAACCTGGGATTATTGATCAATGGTATTCTGCAAAATTCAACTTTGGCTGCTGATGCAGAATTTTCTTTTGAGGCACACCCAGCCAATACCACCAGTGAACACTTAACTATGCTGTACAGTCTTGGTTTTAAAAGATTAAGCCTGGGAATCCAGGATTTCGATCCTAAAGTACAGTTCCTGATCAACCGCTTTCAAACGCCCCGACAGGTAGCTGTAGTTATCGCAGAAGCAAGGGAAATCGGTTATACCTCTGTTAATTTTGATTTGATCTACGGTCTTCCGGGTCAAACAATTCCGGGCTTAGCGGATACTATAGGAGCGGTAATCGATATGAAGCCAGACCGCATCGCTTTTTACAGTTACGCCCATGTGCCCTGGTTAAAACCCGGCCAAAGACATTATACCGAAAAGGATCTTCCCCTGGGCGACGAAAAATTTGCGCTCTACCAATTGGGCAGACAATTGCTTGATGCCGCAGGATATAAAGATATAGGGATGGACCATTTTGCACTGAACAGCGATTCATTGTTCCAGGCGATGACTGAACAGAAGCTGCACCGCAATTTTATGGGCTATACCAATCAGCATACCCGTTTACTTATCGGATTGGGCGTGTCTTCCATCAGCGATAGCTGGACAGCTTTTGCACAAAACCCGAAAACGGTAGAAGATTATCTCAATAAAATTGAACAAGGTACGCTACCTGYAGAAAAAGGCCATTTCCTTACAGGTGAAGATCTTGAGGTAAGAAGACATATCCTTAACCTCATGTGCAAGGAAAATACAGTGTACAACGAAGGCATTCCAGAACAAGTGTATGGCAGGCTGTTGCCTTTATTACGCGATAAGTTGGTATGGGTAACCGAAAAAGAAATCAGAATTACCACCAAAGGGCGATCTTTTTTACGGAATGTGTGTATGGCTTTCGACGAGAAACTATGGCTCAAACAGCCCAAAACCCAATTGTTCAGTTCATCAATTTAAGAACAGTCTAAAATGGAAGATCAAAATAAAACCGCAACACAGGCCCTTTGTTATCATTGTGGCGAAGATCTGCCCAGGGTAAAATATCAGGCAGAAGATAAAGATTTTTGCTGCGCGGGCTGTATGGCCGTTTTCAAGATCCTTTCAGAGAATAATTTATGTAATTATTATGTGTACAATAACAATCCGGGCAGGCAATTTAAAAATGAAAGCCATTTAGAATATCTTGATGAGCCAAAAATTATTGATCAGCTGCTCGATTATAAACACGAAAGTTCGAGCATTATCACCTTTTATATCCCTGCAATACACTGCAGTTCGTGCATCTGGTTGCTGGAACACCTCTATAAAATCAACCCTGCTATATTCAGCTCAAGGATCGATTTTCTTAAAAAACAGATGACTATAAGTTTCAATCACGACGAAATTTCGCTAAGGCAACTGGTAGCAACTTTAAACCAGATTGGTTACGAGCCTTTGATCAGTCTGCAGGATGTTGTACAGGCACACAGCAGTTCGGTAGATAAAACTTTGGTGTTAAAAATAGCCGTTGCCGGATTTTTAATGGGCAATGTTATGCTCTTTAGCTTTCCGGAATATTTTGGTTTATCAGGTTTCGAGAAACAATTTCAATCCCTTTTTAGCTGGCTAAACCTTACGTTCTCTATCCCTGCTGCTTTTTATTGTGGTCGCGATTATTTTACCTCAGCTATAACAAGCCTTAAACACAGACATATTAACCTCGATACCCCTTTAGCACTAATTATTGCGGTGCTTTTCTTGCGCACTGCTTTTGAAGTTGTTTTTGGTACAGGCCCGGGTTTTGCCGATACCTTAACCGGTTTGGTGTTTTTGCTTTTAATGGGCAAATGGCTTAAACAGCGTACCTACCATCACATTTCATTTGATCGCGATTACCGTTCCTACTTCCCGATTGCGGTAACTACCCTGCAAAATGGTAAAGAAAAACCAGTATCCATAAACGAAATCAAGATCGGCGACCGGTTATGGATCAGAAGTGGCGAGCTGGTTCCGGCTGATGCCATTCTGATGAAAGGTGAGGCCTGGATGGATATGAGTTTTGTTACAGGTGAGTCTGATCCTGTACATAAGGTTTTGGGCGAAATTATTTATGCCGGGGGTAGACAAACCAGCGAGGCCATAGAGCTTGAAGTAATTAAACCTGTTTCGCAGAGTTATTTAACCGGTTTATGGAACAACGATAATTATAAAAACAATTCCGAAAAACAGAATTTTAACGATAGCGTAGCCAGGTACTTCAGCCTGGGTGTTTTTCTGATTGCATTTGCCGCTACCGGGTATTGGTTACTTCAAAACGATAGCCACAAGGCCTGGTCGGCATTTACTGCCGTAATTATTGTGGCCTGTCCATGCGTGCTGGCTTTGAGCACACCATTTACCTTATCCGCAATTTTATCGGTTTTTGATAAGAAGGGTTTTTATGTGAAAAACACCGATGCCGTTGAGGAACTTGCCAAATGCGATACCCTGATTTTTGATAAAACAGGTACGTTGACCAGTAATGAAAATGCAGAGATCGTCTTTAGCGGAATGATAACCGATGAAGAAAAGATTATTGTTGCCTCATTGTTGCGCAATTCTATACATCCCTTGAGCAGGCATATCATTAAGGCTTTAAATGTTGACCGGTTTTATTCGCTCAGCGATTATAAAGAGGTGGTAGGAAAAGGTTTGACGGCCAAAATTAACGGCCAAAGTATTTATGCGGGGCATCTTTCTATGCTGCCGGTCCAGGTACCATCTGCCGGGGAGAGCGGGGTGCATATTGTGATCGATCATGTATATAAAGGATGTTTTGATATCAGGCAACAGTGGCGGTCAGGGCTGGAACAAATGATTCTAAAACTTTTTCGATTCAATTTGCAGGTTTTATCC
>NZ_JBFTQI010000568.1:0-3938 GCF_056398925.1 Pedobacter sp. 01T416_2 | reverse complement strand
GGCTATTAGTACATTCGATATGAAACGTGCAGAAGATATTTACTGGCTGGCACACGAAGAAGCCTTGATTACGATTAAAAACAGTCCAACAATTTCCGAATTAATTACAAAATAGCAAGTA
This sequence comes from Pedobacter sp. 01T416_2, assembly GCF_056398925.1. Taxonomy (NCBI): domain Bacteria; kingdom Pseudomonadati; phylum Bacteroidota; class Sphingobacteriia; order Sphingobacteriales; family Sphingobacteriaceae; genus Pedobacter; species Pedobacter sp. 01T416_2. The sequence continues at coordinate 3,817 of NZ_JBFTQI010000568.1, read as the reverse complement.
GATTCACTTGTGGATTTCTTGCGATATGTAATATTTAAACTACAATAAAATAGTTTATATTAAACAAATAAACGAGTGTAAAAAATACACTTATGCAATAAAAATATTACAATTCTCTTGGTGTTGATATAATATTATTTTACTTTAGGATTATACTTTGCAAATGCAGAGGAAATTAAACCTAAATGTCTATCTATGTTTTTCAACCTGATTATTCTTTTTCAAAGAAGAAGAATTCCTGTTTTTACGATCTTCTAACTTGATTTCCAAGTCAAATACAGATCATTAATTTTTACCTAAAAAAACCTAAACATGAAATTCTTAAAATTAAATAAAACCCTATTAACTGCCCTGGCGCTAACCACAGTATTATTTGCATGTAAAAAAGAAAAACCTACAGAAACGGCAGATTTACAAAAACCTGAATTATCAGCCGTTAATCCCCTTGGCGATATCCAGATCTGTACAGAAAGATCATTGGATGGAACTACCCCAAGAGGTGCCGTTTTAAAGTCAACAAAATGGACTCCGGGAACTACGATTAAAGTAAGTTTAAACGGAAGCACATCAGCCATCAGAGCTAAAGTAATCCAATATGCGAAAGCGTGGGAACAATATGCCAACATCAAATTCAACTTTGTAACAAACGATAATACAGCCAAAATCAGGGTAAGCTTTGTAAGTGGAGATGGATCTTGGTCGTACATTGGAAAATCAACGCCTAGCACCGGTGCGACTATGAACTATGGTTGGTTAACTGCAACTACAGCAGATTCTGAATATAGCCGCGTGGTAATCCACGAATTCGGTCATGCATTAGGATTAATCCATGAGCACCAACATCCATTGGTGGCTATTCCTTGGGATAAACCTGCTGTTTATGCCTATTATGCTGCTGCACCAAATTACTGGAGCCAGGCAGATGTAGACAATAACTTATTTGCAAAATACAGTACCACACAAACCAATTATAGCGCTTACGATAAATATTCGATCATGCACTATTCAGTTCCTAACGAATTAACCATCGGTGATTTCGAGGTGGGATGGAATACCGTATTATCACCTACTGATAAATCATTTATAGCTTCAGTATATCCATTTTAGAAAATAAATTATTACACATAGTGGTTTAAATAACCGCTATGTGTATTTTGCTATTATAAAATAAAAACAGATATGCTGATCGCTCTGCGGATTTCATTTATCAAACCATTTTTAGCCTGCTTAACACTCCTATTATTCTGCCAAACCGCATCTGCACAAGAGAATTCCTATAAATGGGAGGTAAAGCCTTATGCAGGCATTCAACAATCAAGATTTGATTGGTCTATTGCAGGTAATGCAACTGGAACCAGTCCGAATGTATTATCAGAACTCATCTGGAAAAATCTTAAAGGGCCTAGTTTTGGCTTAGACATTAAATACAATATTACCGAGCGGCTTAGTATTAAAGCCGCTAACCAATACAGCAGCATAACCAAGGGCGAGGCAGAAGATACCGATTATGCAAATGATAATCGGCAAAATGCTTTTTATTTCGATCTGCTCAACGCAAATAAAGGTTATTTATACGATGCCAATTTACAGTTCAGTTACCAACTGTTCAAATTTGGCGATTTTAACATCAATCCAATTGTTGGACTTTCATATCATCAGCAAAAATTTCATTTGCTAGAAAGTGCAAATAATCCTGACAGCAAAGGCTTAAACTCTACGTATGTAGCAAGATATAAAGGATTCGATTTTGGAGCAGAACTTGTTCTTAAAATGCAGAAATTCAGTATAGGCGCCACAGTTTTAAGCGGTTTTTATACTTATTCGGCAAAAGCCAACTGGAATTTAATTCCTGATTTTGCAAAACCTGTAAGCTTTACACATAAGGCAAATTCCTTTTCATTGAGTGGCGATATCAATCTGGCTGTACCATTAAACAAAAGTTTACGGATAGAAGTCGACTATAAGATCAATAACATCAACACTTACTCTGGTGTAGATAAAGCTTATTTTAATAGTAGACCAACAGAGGAAACTCAATTTAATGGCGCAAATTTTAGAAAAAATGCAGTATTGCTCGGCTTAAATTTTAGCTTTTAATTTTTTAAGGCCACCAAACGTTCGCCTTCCAGTACCGGAATTGTTTTGCAAAGATTTAACTGCAAACAGAAAACAACATCTTCTTCTATATTCAACTGAGCCAAACGATGGCTGTGTGATGATTTGTGAAGGTATTTCCTCAGATCTGCCTTAGCTAAGGCATACAAATCTTCTGCAGCCACACTGGAATCATCAAAATGCTGGAAATTTTGACGGAGATTATTTACCACAGCACCAGCAAAAAGGGTGTCCTCTAAATTGAACTGATCTTTCCAACCAGCGCAAAGCAAAAGCACATTCTTATCCTGACTTTTCAAATAATCACAAAGGGCATCTAAGTTCAGGAAAGACCCAATTACAACCTGATAGGCCCTTTTCTGAGCCAAATGCAAAGCCTTAGTTCCATTGGTAGTAGTTAACACGACCGTTTTTCCATTCACTTTTTCATGGGTATAAGAGAATGGCGAATTACCGAAATCGTATCCGGCTACCACCTCCCCATTTCGTTCTGCTGCCAATAAAAATCCGCTATCGCGATAGTTTAAACAATCTTCTACCTGAGCAACTGGAATAATCGCTTCAGCACCATTATCTATTCCGTAGGTAATAGATGAAGTGGCTCTTAAAATATCGATAACCACCACAATGCTTTGTTCGATATCATATAAATCAATCAAGGCCGGAGTTAAACAAACTTCTATTTTTTTTGACATGTAAAGGGAGGTGAAAGGCGAAAGGTTTAAGGTTTAAGGTTATGGGAAAATATGCCCTACGCCTTAAACCTTAAACCCCAAACCTTATTTATAAAAAGGAAACTTAACCACTTTAGCTTTAATTGGCGTATTGCGGATTAAAATAAAAACTTCAGTTCCTTCTTTAGTAAAATCTTTTGCAATGTAGCCCATACCTATTGCTTTTTGCAAAGAAGGTGCCTGGGTACCAGAAGTCACTTTACCGATAATATTTCCTTCGGCATCAGCAATTTCATAATCATGGCGCGGAATACCACGATCGATCATTTCGAAACCAACCAATTTCTTTTGAATACCAGCTTCTTTTTGCGCCAATAATACCTCCGAATTGGTGAAAGATTTAGAAAATTTGGTAATCCAACCTAAACCTGCCTCGATAGGCGAGGTAGTATCATCAATATCATTTCCATATAAACAGAAACCCATTTCTAAACGTAAAGTATCGCGTGCACCTAGGCCTATTGGCTGAATGTTGTACGGCGCACCTGCTTTAAAAATAGCATCCCAAATTTGATCGGCATATTGGTTTTCGAAATAAATTTCGAAACCACCAGCGCCAGTATAACCTGTTGCTGAAATGACTACGTTATCAACACCAGCAAAGGTACCTTTAACGAAAGTGTAATACTCCATTGATGCCAAATCAACATCAGTTAATGTTTGTAAAGCGTCTGCTGCTTTTGGCCCTTGAATGGCCAAAAGAGAGGTTTGATCCGAAATATTGTGCATTTCTACACCTTTCGAATTGAATTGTTGAATCCAGTTCCAATCTTTTTCTATGTTAGAAGCGTTAACCACCAACATGTAGGTCTTATCATCTATTTTGTAAACCAAAAGGTCATCAACAATACCACCATCTTGGTTTGGCAAACAAGAGTACTGAACTTTTCCATCGTATAATTTAGACGCATCGTTACTGGTTACACGTTGAATAAGATCTAATGCGTTTTCACCTTTCAGAATAAATT
>NZ_JBFTQI010000567.1:0-3942 GCF_056398925.1 Pedobacter sp. 01T416_2 | reverse complement strand
ATCCAATCTACCAGTTCTTCTGTTTCTGGCCTCGGGATAAGCACTTGTTCGTTAACTTTAAACACAGCGCCATAAAAATGAGCTTCTTCCAAAATATGCTGAATGGGTTTTCCGATCTGCAAATCGTTGAGGATGCTCAAAAGTTTCTGCATATTGATAAAGCTGATATCGATATCTTTTTGCATGATCAGTTTAGCTGAAGATAAAGCCAAAACTTGCTCGGCAGCAATACTAAATAATGCTTTTGCTTCATTACTATCGTATAAAGGCTCAAGTTCGAGTTCGTAATGCGCCGCTAATTCTCCTATCTTCATATGTACAAAATTACTTAATTGGGATGATAACAGCTCTCTTTTGATAAGGCCATGACTCTTTTTTTACTACTTTTGCGCTAATGAGCGATGAATTTTATATAAAACGCTGTCTTGACTTAGCAGCCTTAGCTTTAGGGAATGTTAGTCCGAACCCAATGGTTGGCTGTGTTATCGTTGTAGATGGCAGAATTATTGGAGAAGGATATCATCAGGAATATGGAAAATCGCATGCCGAACCCAATGCCGTTAAAGCTGTTTTTGATAAACACGGCGATGAGGCCGAAAATCTCTTGAAACAGGCTACTGTTTATGTTAACCTAGAGCCCTGTGCCCATTTTGGCAAAACGCCTCCCTGTGCTGATTTATTGGTAAAACATCAGCTAAAGAAGGTAGTGATTGGCAATAGAGACCCTTTTTCAGGTGTCGATGGCAAAGGCATCGAAAAACTCAGAAATGCAGGAATTGAAGTGGCGAGTGGAATTTTGGATGATGAATGCCGCTATTTCAACAGAAGATTTTTTACCCGGATACAAAAACAAAGACCTTATATTATTTTAAAATGGGCCCAAACCGCAAATGGTTATTTCGCAACAAAGGATGGTCACCAGAAATGGATCAGCGGCGCTTTGGCCAAACGTTTGGCGCATCAATGGCGTAGCGAAGAAGATGCGATCCTGATCGGCAAGCAAACTGCCATTATGGATAATCCGCAATTAACCGCTCGGGAATGGACAGGCAAAAACCCAATCCGCCTGGTAATCGACAAGAACCTTCAGGTGCCAATAACGAACCATATCTTCAATGCAGCAGCCAAAACCATTATCTTTAATGAGGTTAAAACTGATGTTATAGAGAATATCCATTATATCCAGATGGAAGATATGCACTTTTATTTAGCCCAAAAAATCGCCTTTCAGCTTTACCTGATGGATATACAATCGGTAATCATTGAGGGCGGCGCCAATATTTTAAATCAATTTTTAAATACCAACCTATGGGATGAAGCACGTATTTTTACTTCATCTGCCAGCTGGAGCGATGGGGTTTCTTCTCCAAACATTAATGGAAATCTGCAGGAAACAGTTCAAATCGGAAATGACAAACTCTCTATCTATCTAAACGACATCAAATAAATGATCTACATTATTTTAAGCATTTGCTGTAGTGTTACCGTAGCCGTTTTATTAAAGCTGGCAAAACGGTACCAAATCAGTATTATTCAAGCCGTTACCATTAATTATTTTACTGCATTAAGCTTATGTTTTCTTTTTTTTAAGCCCGATGTTAAACTGATCACCTCTACCGCACCGTGGCCTATTTATATTGCCCTGGCTATTCTATTGCCGTCGATATTTTTATTCCTTGCGGCATCGGTAAAAAACCTTGGCATTGTTAAAACAGATATCGCACAACGTTTATCGCTATTTATCCCGATACTGGCGGCTTATTTTATTTTTAAAGAAGATTTTAATAACCTGAAAATTATTGGTCTGGCGATTGGTTTTGTGGCTATTTTTTTAACTTTTCTTCGGAAATCTGATCAGGAAGAAAGCAATAAAGGAAGCCTGCTCTACCCCATTATGGTTTTCGTCGGTTTTGGGGTAATCGACGTCCTTTTTAAACAAATTGCATTATATAAAGAATTGCCTTATACCACCTCGCTTTTTACTGTTTTTTGCCTGGCGTTTATTGTTTCATTGCTTATTGTAATTTCGATGGTAATGGCTGGCAAAATAAAAATACAACTGGTAAATGTGGTTTGCGGATTTATTTTAGGCTTCTTCAATTTTGGGAATATCCTTTTTTACATGAAAGCCCATAAAGCGCTGGCAGAAAATCCATCTACCGTGTTTGCAGCGATGAATTTAGGCGTAATCATAGTAGGCACCTTAATTGGTGTTATTGCTTTTAAAGAAAAGCTGAGCAAGTTAAATTACGCAGGCATCATCTTCGCTATTGCTGCTATTATTTTCATTACACTATCGCAAAATGCTGTTCGATGATTCTTATAAAACCATCGAAAGTGCCTCAGAGGGTATCTTTCGAGATAAAGGAAGCAAATTTATTGCATATGCCTATCCTATCCGTAGTGAAGTAGAATTAAAGCCGGTTATCACCAAACTTCGCGCAGAACATGTTAAGGCCAATCATTTTTGTTATGCATATCGTTTAACACCAGATCGATCTGTTTATCGAATGAATGATGATGGCGAACCTTCGGGTACCGCAGGCAGGCCTATTCTGAACTGTTTATTGTCAGAAGATATCACCAATACATTAATTGTTGTTGTACGTTATTTCGGTGGAACCTTACTGGGTGTTCCAGGTTTAATTAATGCATACAAAACAGCTAGTGTTGAGGCAATTAAAGCAGCTTCGGTTATCAGCAAAACCGTGAATGATGTTTATGAAGTGCATTTCGATTACCTTCAGATGAACGATGTAATGAAGTTGAGCAAAGAGGAGAACTTACAGATTTTGGCGCAACAGTTTGATACCAATTGCATATTGAAATTTGAAGTCAGAAAAGCACAACTCAACCAGGTTTTAAGTAAATTTGATAAAATTGAAGGTGTTAAATTAAAATACCTGCAAACCGTTTAATAACCACAGATTAAAAGGGTGAACACGGATGAAATCTGAGTGAATCATCGAAATCAGCGGGCAAAATAAACCAAATATGAAAATATCCGAAAGCGACTTAATCATCAATCCTGATGGGAGCATATACCACTTAAACCTTTTACCGGGTGATATTGCTGATACTGTAATTACCGTTGGCGATCCTGACCGCGTTGGCGAGGTAAGCAAATATTTCGACAAAATAGAATTTAAAAAAGGTAAACGCGAGTTTATCACCCACACTGGTTATTTAGGCAAAAAACGCGTTACCGTACTCTCAACAGGTATTGGTACCGATAACATTGATATTGTTTTTAATGAGTTAGATGCCCTGGTTAATGTTGATTTTGAAACCCGTGAAATTAAAAAAGAGCTTACTTCATTAAATATTATCAGAGTGGGTACCTCTGGTGCTGTTCAACCGGATATTCCGATGGGAACAATTTTAGCTTCTTCTTATGGCTTAGGGATGGATGCCTTAATGAATTATTACCTTCAAAAATTATCTGGTGATGAACAGATTTTAATGGATGATATCAAAGCACACTTTGGGCATCTTAAAAATATCAATCCTTATTTAACGGCAGCGAGTGAAACATTATTGAATACGATTGGAAAAGACATGGCGAAAGGCATAACCATTACGGCGCCTGGCTTTTATGCTCCACAGGGTAGAATTGTACGTGCTAAAAACGCGGTTCCCGATTTTATTGGCTTGATTAATAGCTTTAAAAGCAATCAGCACCGTATTACCAATCTGGAAATGGAAACCGCAGGGATTTATGCACTAGCCAAAGTTTTGGGTCATAACGCAATTTCAGTAAATGCCATTTTAGCCAGTCGTGTAAATTTCGAATTTAGCAAAGAACCAAACAAAATTGTAGCGCAAGCGATAAAAATGGTGCTTGAAAGAATTTAAATAAAAATCTATTGAATGTCAGATGGTAACATCTGACATTACAGAAATCGAAGCGTGGTAGATTCAAGGACGATCACAGACTAAGGA
>NZ_JBFTQI010000566.1:0-3947 GCF_056398925.1 Pedobacter sp. 01T416_2 | reverse complement strand
GGCACAGCCCATTCCCATCGCTTCTACCAATACATTTGGATAGCCCTCATTTCTGGAAGAAAGCACAAAAACCTCTGCTTGCGCATAATAATCCTGCAGGTTCGATTTAAAGCCGATCAATTTAACTTTATCTGTTAAATTTAAATCCGTAATCTGCTTTTCGAGGTTTTCTCTTTCAGGGCCTTCACCCGAGATTAAAAGATCAACATCGGATAACTCCAAGCGGCTATAAGCATTAATAAGCAGATCGAAACCTTTTTCGCGAGTTAATCTTCCAACAGAAAGTATAAATGCTTTATCATTTACGGTATCTTTATTTGGCTTTATAAACTGATTGATTGGATTATGGATGGTTTCAAAATTATTCAGTTTTTCGAATTGCTTAATCCTTTTAAATCCTTTAAACATTCCAAATGCTGGTAGCACAATGGCTTTTGATTTTCTATAAATATGGAATATAAACCACTGTAGTAATTTGTTGTATTGTTGTATGGTGCTATTTAGGGCCGTTCTTTCTGAAACCAGGTAAGGCAAACCTAAAATCATACAACATAAACCTGCCCACACGTTCGCCGATGTCATAAAACAAATGGTACAGTCCGGTTTTTCTTTCTTTAATAGAGAAAGTAACCGGTAAAAAGTTAAGTAAGCATATCTAATCCTGTTTAAGAGATTTTGACTTTCTTTTCTTTCTACAAGATTTACAATTTTAACCTGTTTATTGATCTGATATTTAACTTGAGCTGTATTAAGGCAAATCATTGTAACACTGCATTTTTTTTCACTGAAATGATTAGCCAGATTACTAATTACCCTTTCAGCTCCGCCACCTTCTAAACTGTTGATTACGAAGCATAATTTAGTAGTCATTTCGAATTAGTTTACAATTGTTTTAATGGTCTGGAAAGCGTTTCCAAAGGTTTTATATTTCACTTCGAAGAGGAAGTATTTTCTGAGGTAAAAGTTCAAAAGTTTAACTTTCTGTAAGCCAGTATATGTGAAGATTTTAATGATGATATAGAAATCACTCAGTTGCATCTTCTTTAATGGAATATAAGCAACCGGACTCCAAATCCCTCCGGGATGACGCCTGTAACAGCTCATTACTTCAGGTAAAACATATATTTTTTTACCCGTTACCCAGGTACAATAGAGTTTCAACAGTTTATCACAGGCATTGCATTTCAAAAACCAATCGTTTTTATAAAGATTTCTAATGGCTTCAATGTTGCGGTAAACAATAGTTGCGGTACAGGTTTCAACTTGCCTGTTTACAATCAGATCGCTAAAGCTATACTGTAAGGGAACAGGGTTAAAATCCATGTAAAACAGTTCAGTATCATCAAAATTTATTTCGCGTGTATAATGGCAGCACATTACATATTCTGGATTATTTTCTAAAAAATCTACCTGTTTCTGCAGTTTATATGGATCTAACCAATAATCATCACCATCGCATGTGGCTACGTATTTACCTTTGGTTTCTAGCGCAACCCGAATTACGTTTTGGGTAGCACCGATATTCTTTGGCGCTTTTAAACGCTTAATTTTATCAGGATGTTTGGCAACATATTCATCGATAATCTCTGTGGTTCCATCTGTAGAACAATCGTCTCCAATAATAATTTCTGTATTAAAATTGCATTTCTGCATCAGAAATCCATCCAGTGCTTTCGCAATAAATTTACTGTGGTTATAAGTGATGCAAAAAATGCTAACCATTATACCTGTATCGTCTTGTTTCATAATAGAAGCTGCTATTAATTGCCGTTAACCGCCATGCCTATGCTGCCATTAACCATGGTACTGTAATCAGCGAGTTTAAGCACTTGTTTTTTGCGGTAATTCTGGGTTCTCAAAATAATCCTGACTACTAAATCCTGATCGGCACTGGTTAACGTATGGTAAAGTGGCAAACACATAATGCGTTTAGAAATAGAATCACAGATCGGCATATTTACCTTCGCAATGTATGGCAAGGCCGATAAGGATGGGTAAAAGTATCGCCTACAATACACCTGAACCAGTTCTAACTGTTTCATGCAATCGAGCATAATTTCTTCCGATCTGAATATTACGGGATAGTATGCGTAATTAAATTCCGTATCGGCCTGAATAACCTGAAACTGGGCTTCAATTTTGTTTAAACGCATTTCGTAATGCTGTGATAGCTCTTTGCGTTTACTTAAAATCTGATCGATATGTTTTAGGTTACAAAGACCCATTGCAGCGTGAAACTCGGAGTTTTTAGCATTAGTTCCAATCTCTGAAAAGGTATCTACCCCACTATAACCGAAATTACGCATCAGCGCCATTCTCTTTAAAGTATCAGGATTTTGAGTAAAAACAGCCCCACCTTCAATGGTATGAAACAGTTTAGTTGCATGGAAGCTGGTTGTGCTTACATCGCCATAAGCGAAGATCGATTTACCTTTATATTTTGTGCCAAAACAATGGGCGGCATCATAAATTACCTTTAGTCCATGTTTTTTTGCAATGCGGTCTATCGCTTCAATATCACAAGGGTTTCCAAAAACGTGTGTAGCCAAAATTGCCGAGGTATTAGACGTAATGGCCGCTTCAATTTTATTGGGATCTATGTTAAGGGTATCTTCATCTATATCAACAAAAACAGGTTTGCAACCTTGCCAAACAATACTGCTGGTGGTAGCCACGAAAGAAAACGGTGTGGTAATAATTTCGCCTTTTACTTCTAATGCCTGTATGGCCAGCTGTAATGCGATAGTACCATTGGTTACATATAATAAATGAGGTAGCTCTAAGTATTGTTGCAACTTCAACTCCAGTTCATTTACCAAAGGACCATTATTGGTGAGCCACTGTCTGGCCCAAATGCTACTTACATAGCTTTTAAAATCTGCCTGTTTAGGCAAAAAGGGTTTGGTTACAGGTATCATTGTTTGAGGATTAATTGTTTAAAATCAAGGAGTGCAGCGAGTTTGATGCTGCTACTTATGCCGAGGTAAAAACTGCCATAGATGATGCTTATACCAGCAATGCGCAAAATATTGTTGATGTGATAATGTGTTAAACACCAGGTATCGAGGCAGTAACAAGCTAAACCTAACAGACTGGATAACATTAAAATAGGCACAATATCATGAAGCTGTTCTTTAATTGGGTAATTGATTAATTTGCCACTATATGTTGAATTGATATAATAGGCGAAAACAGTAAAGAAGAGCTGAAAATATAGAAGTCCCATGATGCCAAATGGAATTACACAGATAATTCCGATTACACTTAGCACCTTTTTTATAATTTCTAATTTCAAGAACTGTCCACTTTGACCTTTAACTTTTAAAATATTCAGGTTATATGCGTGTACCGGATATAGAATACCCGCAATACATAAAATCTGAAAATAAGGTACAGATGRCAGCCATTTATCGGTTAAAAGCAAAGAGATTAAAGGTTGGGCAATAAGTGCTAAAAAAATCAGGATGGGTGCATTCCAGAATAACACCTGCTGCATTAACCTGCGGTAAACCATTTTAAGCTTTACATCGTCATTGCTGATGTTCGAAAACATAGGATAGGTTACTTTACCAATTGCGGTAGAAATAATCCCAATGGGTAACTGACTTAAACTATCTGCTCTGGCATAAAAGCCCAATTGGGCTGCCGCATAAAAGCGACCTATAATAACGGTGTATAAATTTTGATAAATGGCATCCAACAGGCCAGAAAGTGTCATTTTGTAACCAAAATGAAAGTGCTTTCTGAAGCTTTTTTTATTAAAAATCAGTCGTGGTCGCCAGTCTGAATAAAACCAATGTAAAACGGTAGAAACACTCGCACTCAGCAAACTCATCCAAACTAAACTCCAGGTTCCATAACCATTTTTTGCCAGGTAAATACCTAAACAACCGCCTAGTACTACTGCAGGTATCTGAATGACCGTTTGCAGTTTAAATTTCATTTCC
>NZ_JBFTQI010000565.1:0-3952 GCF_056398925.1 Pedobacter sp. 01T416_2 | reverse complement strand
ATGCTAACACATAGTTTCCGGCAAATAAAGCATAGCGGGCTTTGAGTGCATTTAAAGTATTGGGAATATCTACTCCTGATGGAATGTTCCCCAAAAAAGATGTGCTTATCGAGTTTGCTGCAACTACGGCCAATGCCTTGTCGATGGTCGCAATTGCTTTATTATAACCATCAACACGACTAATAAAGGTAACATTTTGACCAGTCCCAGCCGGAACCTTTTCCCAATACTCTGATAAATTACCCACAGCCAAGGCTTTAAAAATACTTGCGTAAGCAATTAAACCCGCTGCATAGTTTTTATCCGGAAGATTAGCGGCATTATTAATCACGTTATCTGCATCATAAATAATTTTATTTGCACCAGCCCAAACATTTAGTACTACTGAATTTGTACCATCTACCTGTACACCTCCAGCTACTAATCTTTCTTCATTGGTATTACCGGTATTAATGGATATTAACTCATTTGTGGTTAAGCCATTTAAAGTAATAGTCGCATACAGAATTCCAGCCCGAGTTGTCGAATAGTTTTTCTGTAAACCTACCGTAACGCCTGTTAAGCCTTTTGCCGAGGTTAATACATCATCGGCCGTAGCCGCGTTAGGATTTAAGTACTCCTTTTTACAAGCGCTTGAAAAAGCCACTATAGTAAGCAAAAATGCATAACCTATATATCTTGATTTTAAATTTTTCATAACAACAGTTTTAAATTAGAATCTTGCTTGTAAACCCAATGAGAAAGTACGTGGAATTGGTACTGAACCGAAATCGATATTCCTCAAGATTGTAGATTGACCACCAGAGTTTAATTCAGGATCATAGCCTTTGTAATTATCCCACGAAATGAGGTTCCTTCCACTAAGGTTAACGGTTAAGCTTTTAATAAACTTAACCTGGCCAATATTATAGCTCAATGAAATCTCTCTCAATTTCACAAAAGACCCATCATCAATGCGCCATTCTTCTACAGTGTACGCACCAGCCACATAGCCTCTGGGCAATTGGCCCATCTGCTCTGCTTCGGCAACTTTTCCATTACCTACACCTTGACGTGTTCTCCAATCTGCATTCCAAACGTCCCCCCCTTGAACAGCGTCCAATTGAATGTGTAAGCTTAATTTTTTGTAAGTAAAATCATTAACGAAAGACCCTGTATAATCGGGGTTTGGATCGCCGATTACTTTACGCAAAACATTACCTGCGGCTTGACCAGCAGTTAAAGGAATACCAGCAGCGTTTGTTACAATATCTCCATCTTTTGTCCGCTCAAAATATGTTCCATAAAAAACACCTACTGGATAACCGTCAGTAATAGAAACAGGCGCGCCGGCATTGGTTGCAATTAATCTCTGTGCACCCGAACCCACTATTTTATTTCTATTTCTGTTGTAGATTAGCGTCGATGTCCACGTAAAGTCATCGGTTTTAACTGGAATCCCTGTAAGCATTAATTCGATACCTTTATTTTTTAAAGTACCGCTAATATTGTCTAACAAGCTAGAAAACCCAGTTGTCGGTGCAATCACAACAGGCAATAATAAATCAGTTACATTTTTATTATAATAACTAAAAGTTAAACCTAAACGATTATTAAAAAAGGACATATCTGTACCGATTTCAAGCTCTTTTTGGCGCTCAGGTTTCACACTCGTATTAGCCAGTGTCGTTAACGATGTTAATGATGTTTTGCTGTTTAGGGCATTTGGTGAATAAACGTTGAAACGATCATATGCGCCAATCCCTGTTAAATTTCCAGACTGGCCATAAGCTGCTCTTAATTTGAACGCATTCCACCATGATGATACGCCAAAATCTTTCCAATAATCGGCAGATGACAACACATAACTCACGTTAGCTTTAGGATAAAACTGCGTTCTATTATCTTCTCCAAATACGGTAGATTGATCTACTCTTATGGCGCCGGTTATAAATAAATGGTCTTTATATTTAAAATTTTGTTGTAAATAAGCCCCGCTAATTGAGAATTCTGAACGATTATCAACATTAGGTAAAGCAGTACTTGCTCCATTCACTACCTGAACAAAAGGAGCTAAACCACGTCCGTTTAGTAAGCTATACAGGTCTTTTTGATATTGATAAGATCCGCCAAGTTGAGTAGTTGAACTAAATAATTCAGAAATTTTAGCATCATAGGTGAAGTTTAACTCATTATTAAATAGTGTGGTTGTTGCATTCGCCGCACTTGCATAACCGTTTAAAGATGGATCTAAAGTTGGCCCACCACCATAAAAACCCGTACTTACATTATACGCAAAGGGCGGAATAAATGTTGTCCCATTTTGGATTGAATTATCAACCCCCATAGTATAGTCAATAGTTAAGTTTTTAACAGGAGTAAGTTTTAATCCTGCATTTGCAATAATGCGATTGGTAAACTGGCGTTGCTTGATATCTTCAATAACAGAAACTGGATTAACACGTCCGCGTTCTCCGATGGCTTTTAAATTGCCTAATGCATCTCTGGTAAACAAATCATGAAAATTGCCAATAATGGTTACCGAATTCATTGGTGAAAAGAATGAATTCCCATCTGGCTTTTCGTTGGCATCGCTATGAACATAATTAAATCCCGCAGTCATTTTTGCCCATTTATTAATGGTTTGATCAAGATTTGCCCTGAAATTCATTCTGGTGAAATCAGTGTTTTTAATGATCCCCTGGTTTGAAAAATAACCAGCAGAGGTATAAAATTTAGTGTTGTCATTACCTCCAGAGACTGAAACTGAATTATCTGTCCCAATACCTGTCCTGAAAATATAATCCTGGTAATTATACCTGGTTACCGGAGTTGTTGTAATTAACGCAGGGGATAATACATCCTGAGTTTGCGCAGTTGGCCCATCTGTTGGTCCTCCAAATTTTGTTGGCGATTGATTGACATCAATTTGTTTGCGCAACTCACTAATGGTTAAACTGGTGCTGAAACTCACTTGCGGCTCGCCAGTTTTACCCCTCTTGGTGAAAATCTGGATTACCCCCGCATTTGCCCTCGAACCATAAATGGCTGCTGCTGCTGCGCCATTTAAAACCTCAATATGATCAATATCCGCAGGACTAATATCCACCATCCGGTTTTGCCCAATACTTCCGACAAAGTTTCCACCATCATAATTGGCTGATGTATTGGTTACTCTGGTTGTAGAATTGTTTACAATTACCCCATCAATGATGTAAAGTGGCTCTGAAGATGAGTTAACCGAGCTCACCCCTCTTAAACGAACAGAAATTCCACCAGCTGGGTCTCCAGAATTTTGGCTGATCTGTGCGCCGGGTGTTTTACCTTGTAATGACGCCAGTGCATTTCCACTAGGCGCCTTGTTTAAATCATCACCTTTTACGGTACTCACGTAACTACCGAGCTGTTTACGGGTAGTTCCTTGAGAGGTACCCGTAACAATTACCTCATCGAGCCCCACTGCATCGCCACTTAAAGCACTATTAGCCTGAACTGTGGTATTATCGCCAAGTGTTACCGTTTCGATATTCGATTTAAAGCCGATAAAAGAAATCTGAATCTGATATTTACCAGGGGCTAAATCAACCGAAAAGCTATACGTTCCACTCGAACTTGTGCTTGTTACGAGATTTGTATTGATAATTTTCACAACAGCACCTGGAACAGGGCTGTTATTTGCGGCGTCGGTAACCTTACCGCTTATGGTATACCGTTTGTTTTGTGCCTGCGCCATTTCTGTAAATAAGAGCAGCAGAAATGGGATCAACAAAATTGCGAAGAATCCTGGTGACCATTTTAGGTAACTTTTTTCCATAAAATTTGGTTTTGTTAGAAGATTAGTGTTTAAACAAATTTAACAAAATACCGCACAAACCAAATTTTTAACCTGTACAAACTGATTTACAAAATTGTGCTTACTAGGCTGGTAAACTGATTTTACCCATGCAAACCGAAGGCACGCCTTGCCTATCAC
>NZ_JBFTQI010000564.1:0-3952 GCF_056398925.1 Pedobacter sp. 01T416_2 | reverse complement strand
GAACCATTACGTGCCACCTCAATCTGGGCATCGGTATAAGATTTCGGAAGACCTGCATTTATCTGTGCCTCGCCAAGCAGTGTCATATAGTCAACTGAGCCTAACATTTTAGGCAAACGTGTTGGTGTTTGAAAACCATAATAACCGTTATACGAAATAACTGCCTTCTGATTAAACTTACCTTTCTTTGTGGTAACCAAAATTACACCATTTGCAGCCCTGGAGCCATATATTGATGAAGATGCGGCATCTTTAAGCACGGTTACGCTTTCTATATCATCCGGATTAATCCAGTTCATATCACCTGGTACACCATCAATCAATACAAAAGGATTTGGATTATTGGTGGTTCCTGTTCCTCTTATCCTTAATACCGAATGTGTAGCACCTGGTTGCCCGCTACCGCCAATAGTGGTAAGCCCGGTAATGGTACCTTGCAAACCTGTAGAAACCGCCGTAATAGGCCTATCTTCCAAAACCTTGGCATCAACCTGCGATATAGCTCCCGTTACATTTGCTTTGCGCTGTGTTCCATAACCAACTATAACCACATCATTCAGTCCAACGGTTGACGGTTTTAAACTAATCGTATA
The DNA here is from genome assembly GCF_056398925.1 of Pedobacter sp. 01T416_2. Classification (NCBI taxonomy): domain Bacteria; kingdom Pseudomonadati; phylum Bacteroidota; class Sphingobacteriia; order Sphingobacteriales; family Sphingobacteriaceae; genus Pedobacter; species Pedobacter sp. 01T416_2. Next base: position 3,359 of record NZ_JBFTQI010000564.1, on the reverse strand, counting down.
AGTTGTTTGGCTTCCAATAGTGAAACTGTAATCTTCATAGCCTACCATCCGTACCTTTATTTTATCGCCAGCAAAAGCTACAATACTAAATCGGCCCATATCATCAGATGACACTGCTTTTTTAGAACTTTCGTTCACAATACTTGCTCCAGGTATTCCGGTTCCGATTTCATCAGTAATCGTGCCCTTAATATCAAGCTTTTGCGGTAGCGCCTTTTTCGTAATTACAATGGTGTGCTGCTCTATGGCATAGCTAAGCGGCAGGCTTTCAAGACTTTTGTCCATTACCTGTTGTATGGTCATGTCTTTTACCGTTACATTGAAAGTTCCGGCCTCACCGATCATTTCGTTGTTATATAAAAAGTCATATCCGCTCTGCTTTTTAATTTCCTGAAAAATTTCTTTCAATGAAGCTCCTTTTAGCGAGAAGTTTATCTTCTGTGCGTAAAGGGATGCTCTTACCTGGACGCAGAAGATTAATAATACGGCAATCGTTAGTCGCATCACTTTAAGTGGTTGAAACATGGAACTTAGCCTGGTTCTTTTTAAGTAAAAAAAATTCATTTTGTATGGTTTGTTTAGTGGGTGGTTAATCCGTTTTGTTGTTTAGGGCAAAAATTTAGTTGATAACTGTTACCCTCCTTTCTGCAATGTTGAATTTTACCGTTCCTGTAAGACTGAGCACTTTTAGTACTTCAGAAATATCTTTAAACTTCGATACCGAACCTGTGTATGATAATTTGTTATTATGGGTATTGTATACAATATCTATGTCGTACCATCTCGAAATTTTGCGCATTACTGATGATAAATTTTCTTCATTAAACAAGAAATAGCCATTCTTCCAAGCCATGGTCTGCTCTATATCTGCTTTGTTCACAGTAAACTTGTTTTCATATAAAACCCCTTCTTCGCCAGGTTTAAGATAGGTAACGGCTGAAGCTGATGTGAGCATCACTTTTCCTTCCAATAGCGTAGTTTTAATAAAAGCTTCGTCTTTATAGGCCATTATATTAAAGTGTGTACCCAGTACCTTTAGCTTCATATCCTGTGCTTTTACATAAAAAGGCATTTGTTTGTTCTTTGCTACTTCAAAATAGGCCTCACCATCGAGCTCTACCTCACGGCTGTTACCCGTAAACCGCGTTGGAAAGCGGATGGAACTAGCGGCGTTTAACCAAACTTTAGAACCATCAGGAAGTACAAGAGAATATTGCCCTCCTCTTGGAATCGATACTGTATTAAGCGCCACTTCTTGTGATGCTTCAGAAATAACATCGTAAGCCAATGTTCCATCGGCGGTTTTATTGATGGTAGTACCACTTTCTGAAGCTATTTGCCCTTGAGCTGCAGTATTTAGTACAATCTGTTGTCCGTTACCAAGCGTAAGTATGGCTTTATCAGAACCAGGCTTGATCGTTTTTGCATGATTTAATACCACCACATTCTTCTCATTTTTATGGTTAGTATTGAAGTAAAAAACTGTTGATACAATAAAAACCAATATTGCCGCTGCTGCTGCCATCTTCGTCCACAGTATAAATGGTTTTATACGCTTGCGCTCACCAACCGTTTCAATGATCTGCGAGAATATGCGTTCGGCCTGCTCGCCACCCGGCTTTGTGCTTTCAATCAGTTCGAAATCATCTTCATAAGCATTTAAGCTTTCTATTTCTTCTGGTGTACACTTTCCTTGAAGTGATTTTTGATAGAGAATGATATATTCCTGTTTTGTCATGTAAAGCGCTTTTCATCATAGAGCCACAGCTCCACCCACACACACTTATTTTTTTAAAAAATATTTAACAAGCCTAAAATGATTGAGAATTAAGATATCGTTCAAAATATTTATATTAGCTTAACAAATTCTTTATCTTGATCAATGAACTTTGCATAAATGAAACCTATCCATCTAGAGGCAGACGAGCGCGAATTATGGGAGGCCATTAAATTCGGGAATCAAAAAGCATTTAAAATATTATTTGATCGGTACTTTCCTACCTTGATAGCTACAGCTTCGCACTATTTGCAGGATGAAAATGAATGCGAAAACATTGTGCAGGATATTTTTCTCAATATATGGCTCAAAAGAGAAGTGCTCGAGATCAGGGATTTTAAAAGTTACCTTAAAGCGGCAGCAAGGTATCATGTGTATAAAGTGATCAGAAGTAAAAAATTAGCAAGAAGTGTAATTTTTACGGATGAAAATCTGGAAAACGAATCGGCCTACGCCATTAATAATGGTGAGGAATGGCTTAACGTATCGGCGCTAAAAACACAGATTAGCGGATATTTACGAATGTTGCCTAAACGTTGCAGGGAAATTTTCTTAATGAGCAGGGAAGAAAATTTAACAAATATCGAAATTGCCGAGAAACTTAATATTTCTAAACGAAGCGTCGAAAATCAGATAACCGCAGCGCTTCATCACCTTCGGGTTAATATCAAAAACTACCTCTTTATTAGCGGATTGGTTTATTTTTACGCGGCACAAAATCCTTCAACAGACAAAAATATTCATTTCCTTGTTGAGTCGCTATTGTTGTATCCGCTGATTTAGTTTAATGGGTTAGTTTTCATGCGCTCCGGCTTCGCCAGCCAATATCCTCTCCATTTCTATCATCATCTGCTCGGCCAGGCGTTGTTTAGCTTGCAATTTCGACAGGTAAGCATCTGCAAATGTTACTTCCAGTTCATCCATAATAAAGGCATATTTTGCCTTAAGTTCTATAAGATCAATCTGAAGTTTCTTGGAAAGATTTTGCATAATACAAAGCTAAAAAAAAGGAAGGCTATAATTCCGGATAAAGGTTTTATTTTTCTTTTTTGAAAAAATACACTAAATAGACAAAACCGTTAAAACAATCTCCTAATTCTTTCGTTTATAAATTGATTCCGGCGTGGTTTCCGGAATAGTTTGTTTGGTTAGTTGATTAGGGATCACTCCCAAAGTGAATCCCTTTTCTTTTTTACAAAGCTTTCTATCGATTGAGCATATTTTCCAGGCAATATTTTCTAAATTCAACCTTTCAAATCGATTATATAATGGAAGAAATCAGATGGGGCATTATTGGCTGTGGAGATGTGACCGAAGTAAAAAGCGGGCCAGCTTTTAATAAGGTAGCCAATTCTAAATTGGTGGCCGTAATGCGCCTTGATAGTACCAAAGCAGCAGATTATGCAAAAAGACACAATGTTCCGAAATGGTATAACAATGCCTCTCAACTGATTAACGATCCGGAGGTTAATGCCATTTACATTGCTACCCCACCTTTACAGCACGAAGCTTATACCATCGAGGCTTTAAAAGCTGGCAAGCCGGTATATGTAGAAAAACCCATGACTTTAGATGCTAATGC
>NZ_JBFTQI010000563.1:0-3955 GCF_056398925.1 Pedobacter sp. 01T416_2 | reverse complement strand
ATCTTTGATGCTATCGCGTTTGTCGAATTCTTTTTTACCTTGAGCCAGTGCAATTTCTATTTTAGCGAAACCTCTTTCGTTGATGAAAATGCGTAATGGAACGATGGTATAACCTTTTTCTTCGCCTTTAAGCTTTAATTTTCTAATTTCTTTCTTCTGTAGTAATAAGGCGCGATCGCGTTTAATATCGTGATGATAGAAAGAGCTGTGTGTATATTCCGAAACATGAAGGTTGCGCACATACAGGTTCCCCCCAATAAACATGCAAAATGCATCTGTCATGTTGGCTTTACCTTGTCTGATTGCTTTTATTTCAGTTCCTAAAAGCGCAATCCCTGCTACGTATTTATCTAAAAGATTGTAGTCGAAATATGCTCTTTTATTTTTTATGTTGATGTCGTTTTTCAAAATTGTAATAAAGTATATGTTGTTGTAATATATACTATTGTATATAATTATAATGTTAAGGCTACAAATGCAGCTATAAAATACCGCCTCGTCATGCTGAACTCGTTTCAGCATCTTTTATAACTATAAAGATCCTGATCCCGAATATTCGGGACAGGATGACGACTGTTTATGCGATTTGCCCTCAACCGTTGCAAATATCTTAAAAAATGATGTGATAATTTAGTTTTAATTTTAATAGTTCGGATTAAAGAAGTTAAGTTTGAATAGCCAAATTGTTTTAAAAACTTGACTTCTTTGATATTAGGAAATGCACGGGCAGTTCTTTTGGCAGCCTCAGTCCTGCTTTTGCTCCAACAAAAGCAGAAAAAGCTTTTGGTTTCCGCGTCAATCAGGTTTATTTATGGTGGGCCTGTGCAATAAGAAACCTTTCATCCGCCAACCAGGCTCTTGTTTATGGGAAAAGTGGCAAGAGGTCGTCATTTCGAGMGAAGTGCAATGCAACCGAGAACCCGAAGGCTCAGCGAAGCTAAATCTGTCTCGATAGATCTCTCTCCCGAAAGTTCGGGACTGCGCTTCAGTCGAGATGACGACGATTTTTAAACTAAAACCTCCGAATAAGGAATCAATTAAAATGTTCATCTGTTTGTAAAAGCTAAGGATATATTATTATGTTCGTATTTATTCGTTTAAGTTTGGACTTTAAATCTCAAAAATGAAATTCAGGAACCTACTTTTAATCTTATTGTTAACCGTTACTTTTCAGGTAGAAGCACAGCAACCTACTTTATTGCCACAATTCACTTTTTACAAACTGGATGGAAAACCATTTTCAAATAATGATATTAAACAAGGAAAAAAGAACCTATTTATCTTATTTGATTGTACTTGTGAACATTGCCAGAGGGAAAGTAAAAACCTGAACACCAATTACGCCAAGTTTAAAGACGTTAATATTTACATGATTACCATGGATGAGGGCTATATCATTCCGCAGTTTTTCAATTCTTACGCCAAGGGTTTAAATGCCAAGCCTAATGTACTGGTATTACAGGATAAAAAACGCATGTTTATCCCAACCTTTTTGCCAAAACAATATCCATCAATGTACTTATATTCTTCAAACGGTAAATTGCTCATGTACCAATCGGGAGATGGTGGAGTAAAGAAGCTAATGACGGTAGTAGGTAAATAATCTTATTTTTAGCCACAGATAAACACGGATTTTGAAATCAGTATTCATCTTTTTGATCTGTGGTTAATTATTATAACAGTGAGTAAGTTATAAGCTAAAGGACAGGTCTAAAAATTTTACCGGATGATCAAAACCGGAATATTTACCTTATGCCTTACAGAATCAACTGTGGTACCGAAAATAAGGTCTTTCAAGCCTTTATGACCATGCGCACCCATTACCAATAGCTCAATTTCATTTTTGTTGCTGATATCGGCTATGGCTTTACCGGTACTTCCAAAACCGATAAAAGGCGTAGAATCATATCCAAGATCTTCCAGATTAGCCCTGTATTTCTCCAGGTTAGCAGCATCGCTCTGCGTTTCATGGTCCATTACTTCATTACCAAGATAGCGGGCAGCAGCAGTTTCTACGACATGGATAAGATAATAGTGTGCCTCTTTACCACCCTGAATTAAAGCATGCCTGATGGTGTTTCGATCGTTTTTAGAGAAATCTACAGCAATTCCAATCCGCTTATAACTGATTTTATCTATTTTTCCAATATCCAAAGCATTTCCATGCGGTACAAGCTGTTTTGAAGCATTCCTTTTCTTTTCTAATAGCGGGTGGAAGAAAACATAAAGCAGGAGTAAAACGATCAGGATTAATGCCGGTATTACAATCACATAAATCCACCAATTGTTGGCCTCTTTTGCCCAGCCACTTATTTCTTCAATTACCAGTTTCACATTCAATGCGATAATAGCTAAAGCACTTGCCCATGCCAATACCTTAACCCATGGTTTAATTGCAAAATCTTTCATCAGTTTTTTATCTGATGTAAAATGAATTAGTGGAATAATGGCAAAACCCAATTGCAAACTTAATACCACCTGACTCAATACCAGCAAGCCACCAAGCGCATTTTCGCCATAATGTAATATAGTGAAAAATGCAGGAATAATAGCCAAAAGACGTGTAATCATGCGCCGTAACCAAGGTTGAATCCTTAAGTTAATGTGGCCTTCCATAATAATCTGTCCTGCTAAAGTTCCGGTAACAGTAGAGCTTTGTCCGGCGGCGATTAGCGCTATAGCAAATAGGGTTGGGGCAACATTGCCAAAAATGTTCGAAAGTAGTTTATGTGCATCCTGAATTTCGGCCACTTCGTGCAATCCATTTTTATAAAAGGCAGCTGCAGCAAGAATCAGTATGGCGGCGTTAACAAAAAAAGCAAGGTTTAATGCAACCGTTGTATCAATGAGGTTAAATTTTAAGGCTTCCTTAATTCCTTTATTACTGCGCTCAATCTTCCTGGTTTGTACTAATGATGAATGTAAATACAGGTTATGCGGCATTACTGTGGCACCAATAATCCCAATGGCAATATAAAGCGCATCGCCATTTAGTATGGAGGGTTCAAAACCTTTAGCTACCTCTTTAAGTGAGGGTTCTACAATAAACATTTCAACCAGAAAGGAAATTCCGACAATAAAAACCATTGAAACGATAAAGCCTTCCATGGCCCGCATACCTTTATTGAGTAAAAAGAGCAATAAAATGGTGTCGAAAATGGTAATTGAAATACCCCAGATTAATGGCAATCCAAAAAGGAGCTGTAAACCAATGGCCATCCCGATAATTTCGGCTAAATCGCAGGCTATAATTGCGGTTTGTGCTAAGCCAAATAATGGAATATTGGCCCAACGCGGATAAGCTTGTTTAGAGGCTTGTGCTAAATCCAGCCCTCTTACTATCCCCAAACGGGCACTTAACGATTGTAAGAGTAATGCAATGAGGTTCGACATCAGTAAAACCCAAATTAATTGGTAACCGAATTTACTGCCACCTGCTAAATCGGTGGCCCAGTTGCCTGGATCCATGTAGCCAACACTAATTAAATAAGCAGGACCAATGAAAGCTAAAATTCTTCTCCAGCCTTTTCTTTTATCTGTATTTACACTTTGATGTACTTCACTTAACGATTCAGTTTTTGCCATTACTGCTAATTAAAATATGTTTTGCAACTTCTCTACTAATATTAATTTGCTTACCGGATAACAGGATTTCTACTGAACCATCAAAATCGGTCACATCGCTGATCTGGATTTTTTTACCTAAGGTTAAGCCTAGTTTCTCTAAATGTTTTAAAAATGCCGAGCTATGCTGGGTAACACCGGTAATGGTGCCATGATCACCTATTTTTAGTTCGATTAATTTAATAAACTGGGTTTTGGCAAATCTTCCGTTTTTATCGGGAATGGGGTCGCCATGAGGATCGGCTTTCGGAAAGCCTAAAAACTCGTCTAATCTTTCAATCAGCTCAATTGATTTAATATGTTCCAGCTCTTCAGCCACATCATGTACCTC
>NZ_JBFTQI010000562.1:0-3956 GCF_056398925.1 Pedobacter sp. 01T416_2 | reverse complement strand
ACTTTATAAAGTGGATGGGGATTACCTGCAGGCAATTTGGTTAGTTTTAAGGCGATTGTACTTTTCAGCCTTATTAATTTCAGCATATTCTTTGTTGTCAGTCATGCTAAAATATGGAAATTGCGGAGATTTTACGAACGTTTAATGTTTTATCAATAAATCGACTAAAACTCCAGGTAACATTATAAAAAGGCTAAATAGAATCTTTAGGCAATGTATTAAGCTAAAAATGTGCCCAGAAATTTAATCTGAACACATTAAAGCGTTAAAGCAAAGATAGCGATCGCTTTATGCGTTCAACCCACCGTCGATTGTTAAAAACGAACCAGTGATGTATCTGGCTTCTTCGCTTGCAATAAAGCTTACAAATGATGCAATATCTTCTACCGTACCATAATCTGGCAAAGCCATACGGGTTCTCAAGAAATCAGCCAATGGTGCATCTGCGGGATTCATATCGGTATTGATTGGTCCGGGCTGAATCAGGTTTACCGTAATTTTTCGGGCACCAAGATCGCGTGCTAAACCACGTGTAAAACCCTGAAGGGCCGATTTACTCATGGTATACAAAGTGGTTTCAGGACCAACAGCATTATCACCCATATTGCTGCCAATGGTAATGACCCGGCCACCTTCAGGCATACCTTTTGCCGCAGCCAAAGCGGCCACAAAAACTGCTTGTACATTAACGGCCATAATTTCTTTATAGTCTTCAAGTGTATGTTCTTCAAAGGCTTTGCCAATGTAAATACCGGCATTGTTGATCAGGATATCAATGTGGCCAAAATCGGCTATTGTTTTAGCCACTGCGCCAGTTACTTCAGCTGGTACTGCACTGCTTGCTTTTATTGCCACAGCAAGGCCACCCGCGGCTTCAACTTCAGCCACTACGGCATAAGCTTTTTCTGGTGAATTGGCATAAGTAAATACTACTTTCGCACCTTCGGCGGCTAATCTTTTTACAATCGCTGCACCTATGCCCCGGCTTCCTCCTGTTACCAAAGCAATTTTATCTGTTAATTTTTTCATCTGTATTTTTTAAATTTTATGCTAAAGTAAAAGAGATACTTTACATTTGCAGGTAAGCAACAAATTGTTAGGTACTAACAAAAAAGTAAGAAATGAGAAAAGAAACATCAACCAATGCTTTGAACGAAAAAATGATGATCGACAGCTGTGGCATGTCCTCATCGCTGGCGGTAATCGGTGGAAGGTGGAAACCCGCTATATTGTGCCGCCTTTCTTATGGTACCATGCGTTATGGCGAGCTTAAAAAGGACATCATCGGCATATCAGAGCGGATGTTGGTGGCCCAGTTAAGAGAACTGGAGAAAGACCAGATTATTACCCGTGTTGTTTTTCCAGAGGTGCCGCCAAGGGTAGAATACCGCCTAACCGATTTGGGCCGTACCATGAAACCGATGTTGGATGCAATGTCTGACTGGGGCAATATGTACCGGGAACATATTAACCAAATGCAAGATTTATCTGCTAGCGTATTGCAAGACAAATAAATTTTCAATAAAAATAATATCCCGTTTTTCGACTGACAAACTGTTGTCATAGGCCAGTCTTAGTTTTGTTCTATTAAATAATATAACAAGATGTCAGCAACTATGATTACTAAAAGCGAATTATTACAGCATTGGTTAGGTCACAGAAAACTAACCAGAAAAACCATTGAAAAATTTCCTGAAAAAGATTTGTTCGAATTTTCGGTCGGTGGAATGAGGCCTTTTTCTTCATTAATTAAAGAGCTGTTATCCATTAATGTTCCTGGTTTAAAAGAAATGGTCACCAGAGAAACAGCTCCCTTTAGTCATGATCTTCCGCTGAATACCAAGGAAGAGCTACTAACAAAATGGGATGAGGATACCCCAAAAATTGTAGAATATTTTAACCAAATCTCTGAAGATCAGCTTCATGAAACAATTAAATTATTCGGGCAGTACGAGTTTTCGATCATTAGCCACCTATTGTATTTCATTGATAACGAAATACACCACCGCGGGCAAGGCTTTGTATACTTAAGGGCTTTAGGCATTGAGCCTCCATTTTTCTGGGACCGTTATTAAACAATAAAAAGGTTTTATGATAAGTTGTAATTTCCTTTGGTGTTTGTCAGTTGAATCTGGACAATTAGTCGAAACGTCTTTGGGATACATTTAAACAGTGCCCTCGATTGGCTACTATTGGCAAATTCCAATATAAGGGTCGTCATCTCGACCGAAGCAATGCGGAGCGGAGAGATCTTTGAACTATGTTACCGAAAAGTTTAAAGATTTTGCTTCGCAGAGCCTTCGGGTTCTCCACTACGGTCGAAATGACGATAATTAAGACCATTTATCTCCTCAAAATTCATTGTTATTTATATCGGTTTTATAAAATAAATTATCACTCAGGATGACAATTCTCTATTTATGATACAACCTCTTTGTTCTTTATTCTCTTCAAACCAGCTTCCATTATTTCAATCAGCTCATTGTTTAAATGGGTTGGTTCTATAATTTCAGCAACATCAACAAATTTAACAAACCAGCGGATAAAAGAAACAACAGAAAGGGAGCATTCGAAATACATGACCACAAAATCATCTGAAATTTCTTCGCCTGTGAATCCGAAAATCTGCCGTTCCCAATATAGAAAATGTGCATACTTCCGGTCTACCTTAATTTCAACTTTCATCACATTTTCAGATAGACTTTTATCCCTGAATTCGTTAATTGGCGGGTGTGCGATAGTAAAATTTTCTTCAAGCACCAGAACTTTTTTAATCCTGTCTAACCTAAAATTGCGGTAATCTTTCCTTAAATGGCAATAGGCTAAAAGATACCAAAGACTGTGTTCGTAGAATACGCCGATTGGCTCTACTGATCTTCCTATCGGATGAATATCACCGCCTTTGAGGTAATTGATATGGGTTATTTTTTTCTTTAAGGTACTATTGAGCAAAACATCGATAATGTTGGGCAGGTAATCATTAGATTTAAAATCGTTTTTAAGATGTATTGTGTCTTCTAAATGCAGGAAATCTCTTTTTTGATGCACCTGAAAAGAACTTTTTATTTTGATAAGTGCTACCTCAAAATGTTTTTTAATAAACTCGGTTTCATGTTTCTGCATCACTTTTTCGGCAACCATTAAGCTGAGAATTTCTTCCTGACTAAACCTTGAGGGCTGTAGCCTAAACCCTTCCATAATCGAATAGCCAGATCCTGATTCATTTACGATCGGAATACCGGCAATCTCAAGGGCTTTTAAATCCCTGTAGATCGTTCTTATACTGATTTCGAACCGCTTTTGTAATTCTTCAGTAGTTACTACAGATTTAGATTGCAATAGAAAAAATATCTGTAATATCCGGTCAAATCTTTTGGTAATATCCATTTTTAAAAATGTTGGGTATTTAATTAAACAGCTAATTTAGATGGYTTGCCCCTTAGTGCAATATCATTATGTTAAGCGTACGTGTTGTCAGTCTGAGCCTGTCGAAGACCYTTACTAGTYSAAAAYAAAAAAGCATTTGTCCTTCWACAGGATATCAATGACGTTATTTTGTAATCATTTAAATATGAGCGACTTATACCGGCTGATATTTCCGCCCAACTAGGCCGTAGTACTGTATCCCCGTTCTACTTAAATCCGGCCTAACAAATTTTTCGGGCCGCACTACCCAAGCCAACCCACTAGCTTCGAAAGAAAAATTTTCAGCCGGTGTTTTTTGTTTTTTCATGGGTCTTTATATTTTCAACGGCATTCAAGCTAGCTCTGCTGGTCTTTTTGACACCAAAAAGAAAGAGCCCATCGGCGGCGGTGAGCCGAGGAAAGCATAAGCTGTAGGGTAAAAAACAATCAATTATATACGCCATTAATATTGATTTTTATACAATAAATTAACCCTCAGGATGACAATGTTTTTGTTTTCTCCATAACTTAATCAAACCGCCCCTTAGCGG
>NZ_JBFTQI010000561.1:0-3983 GCF_056398925.1 Pedobacter sp. 01T416_2 | reverse complement strand
GAATAAATGTAATTCCACAAGCAAAGGTTTTCGATTGGACGAGCTCTAAACTCGTTCTATTGTGAAACGGCGCCAAACCATTTCCAATGGCAATTGGATGGATGTAGAGGTTATACTCATCAATAAGATTTTCGCTAATCACATTCGATGCAAAATTATGCCCCCCATACATAATTATGTCGCCGCCATCTTGTTGTTTCAAGTTGTTGATTTCAGTTTTAAGATCTTTAGTTGCAAGAGTTGTATTCTCCCAAACTGATTTTGTAAGCGTATTTGAGAAAATAACCTTGTGCGTATCGTTCATTTTTTTTACGAACACTGGATCTTCTCCTGCAGGGTCAGCTAGCCGTTCTTTCCAAGTTGGAATAAAGCCCTCTGCCAATTTTCTTCCCAACAAAATACAATCAACAGGGGCAGCTAATTCATTTAAATGCTTTTTTAATTGCTGATCAAAATCCCAAATCATCCAATCCATTTCTTGGTTTGGGCCAGCACAATAACCATCAAGAGACAGTTGCATTTGTAATTTAAGTTTACGCATGGTACATCGATTAATTTAATCAAATTTAAAAGGACTGTTCATCCCGATCTGGTATTTAATACGACAAAAAAGGGAGAGAATACGATATTAATTTTCTTGTATGCTGGATTTCTGAAATAATTTTATTCAGATCTGCGAATGATAAAATAGTACCTTACAAAAGGTTGTCGTGTAATTTAAGTATCAAAAGAACCGAATTAAGTTGTTTTTATACAGGCTATTATGCTTAATAAGAACGAAAGTATTGAGGCATATGTACGAATATGATGGAGATTGTTCCAGTTGGTTTCAAATATATCTCTTGTAATTTTCAGGTTTTCTGATGACGTGTTTGTAATATCAATTTTTTCGAGCATTTCATTGAGCGGCACATTACCGAATGCAGTAACGCCGAATACGCCAATTGCATATACAAGCAAAGCCACCAGCAGAAAGTAAAAAGAAAGGGTATCATTATGTTTATAACAAAGCCAGCAACTTATTGGCAATACAATCATGCTTCCAATAAAGCTCAAAAAGAAATAAGGGTTARTAATTTCCTTGCTAATGGATTGAAACGATTGCAAATATGCTTTATCCGAGAGGTTGCCTAAGCCTTTAATTACCGAACAATCATAGCCATAAAAAAGCCCAGCCAGTAATCCAGTTAATAACACTGTAGCTATCTGCACCCATTGCATTGTTGATACATTTATGGTTGGTTCCATATTCCTGTTTTTATTGTTTTATTAATGTATTCTTGAAACGATGTTGGTTTTCTCTTTAAAACGGTTTCAACATCATTTGTTATAAACTCATTTCTACCATCTAACACTTGGGTAAACAAATAGCTTATTAACGAGATAAACTCTTCCGATAGTTCATAGCTTCTAAGCATATCTGTATAATCGTGTATGCTGATTTCAGCATATTGGATTTCTTTTTTTATAGCGGTGGCGATAAGAGAGACAGCTTTTTCAAATGATAATAATGTAGGGCCAGTTAACGAGTAGATTTGATGCGAATGAGCATCATCCATTAAAGCTTCCACAACAACATCGGCAATATCATCTGCATCTACAAAAGGCTCATCGGCATTTATTTTTGGCAGTATCATTTCGCTAGCTAATATCGAATCGAGCAAGAAGCCTTCACTAAAGTTCTGCATAAACCAACTTGCCCTTACAATTGTCCAATCTAGCCCCGATTTTATAACCAAATTTTCACATAATTCTGCTTCATGTTCTCCCCTTCCCGATAGCAGGACTAGTTTTTGAACTCCGGCATATTTAGCTTTTTGAACAAATGATTGTATAATCTGTTGTGCCTGTGGAATAGCTATGTCGGGTTGAAAAGTGATATATACTTTTTCAATTCCTGATAGCGCAGCATCCCAGGTTTCTTCTTTATACCAATCAAAAAAGGGTGCTATATTTCTTGAACCAGTTCTAATAGGAATGCCTAGCTTTGCAAGTCTATCAATCACTCTTCGGCCTGTTTTACCAGTGCCACCCAGTACTAAAGTTGTATTATCCATATTTTTATATTTAGTTAAGCATTAATAATCCGTATCATGATTTATCGTTCCAGATCAATATCATGAGTTCCTGTTTTTTTGATAAGCTGGTACCCAAATCCGAGTACAAATAGAATTGAACCAAGCAAATAAATATTTAGACCAATCTCAGCCAGTACTTTTAGCTCGAAAACATTTCCCATAGCATCTATCAGTGTTGCTATTCCGGTAACCACAGCAATGATTCCGATCACTTTTTGATCATCGTATAAAAGCCTTCCTATCCCGATAAACCAAACAGAGGCAAACAAGGCCTCCAGTATATTCCAAAGCCCTTTGGTTACAATGGTGGTTAAAACAGAAATGACAAGGGTAATAATTTTGGATTCATCGCCCGAAGCATTTAGAAAATCGTGCATCAACGGTGGCCAGGCTACAGCAAGCGTAACGGCACCAATTGCACCTATCAGCACATAACACAGGCCGCTATTTGTAAAGAGTGAAAGCCAAGGTGTACGGAATCTGTATTGCTGATCGAGATAAAAAACAAGCGGGAGCAACAAGAGGTAATAACCGAACATATCCAAAATATTAAACCAATAAGCGGCTTTAAACTGATCTGCATATTGCAGAATGAGTTTTGGGTCGGAAAATGCTTCGAAATTATAATTGACTGCTATGGCCCCTATCCATAAACAGGCTACGGATAAAATGCCGGAAAGTATGCTGATACAGCCTATGGCCTTGCGATAGTTCATAAAATTTGATTTAAAGTGTGGAGAGATATGCTTTCAATAATTCGATTCCTTCGGTGTGTGTAATCGTTGTTCCAAGTTTTGGCATGCTCTTCTTCTCCATATCAATGATGATCGACTTTTTATAGTTTCTTAAAAAGGTTTCATCAAATGGTGTTTCATAAGCTGGTCTGAACACAATTCTTTTACAACTACCGCCATCGTTATGACAATGGGCACAGTTAACATCCAGGTAAGCCCTGGCCCGTTCTTCGAGTGTATGGCTTGGGTCTTCCCAATTGGGTAAACGGCCAAATGATGACGGGTTAATATTTGCGAACAAGCCCTCATTTTGCAAGTGGGTTAACTGATTGATCGGAGCTCCGTTTCTGGTTACCGTTCTGTTTAAATTGCGGATTTTTAGGCCAATAGGTGTGCTTATATCAGCCGATTGGTGGCAGGTGTTACATTCGGTATTATTGGGTATATGGTAATTAACAGTTTTAGTAATGCCCTGCTCGTCTATCCAGGTGATGTTTTCTGCGGCACCTGTTGTAATCAGTATTGCAYCATTCTGGCCATCATCCCATTTGTAGGTTGCTACATTCCATACATCTTGATGTTTAATCAATAACCTTGTTTCTATGATTTTCTTTCCCAATAAAGGGTTTTGCTTGTTTTTGTAATAATAAAAGGTTTTTACCAAGATTGTCCCATCCGGAAAATTCGGCAAACCATCGCCAGCAGGACTCAACTTTGTACCCTTAGGTAACTGAATGAGGCGCTGCTTTTCGGCATAATCTGTAAACAGGGCTGTTGAAAGTTCATAAACTTTAAATGTTGATTCTGGAACCAGCTCTGAAGGTTTCCCCTGAAAGATATGGTACTCCGATAATTTTTCCTTAAACGAAATGTTATTGGATAGGGTGATCAAAAAACTATCTTTTTGACACGATTGTATGTAGGTCATGCAGCTAATCGAAACTAGTATGCCTGCCATCGCCTTAAAGGTATTTGAAAACATCTTGTATCTTTTTTCTACAAAACTATCTTACCGGCTAGAAATAGAATGGCTAAAAGACGACAAAAAGCAGGATGAGTTGCGACAGAACGCAGGGAATGATAAAAAATATTTTTTTGAGGAGAAATGTAAAGAAAGGCCACCTTTAAAATCCGATAATTGGTGGATTTGAAGGATTAATCGGTGTAGCGG
>NZ_JBFTQI010000560.1:0-3990 GCF_056398925.1 Pedobacter sp. 01T416_2 | reverse complement strand
CAGTAATAGCTTCCATTAAGCCGGGCCAATCGGCATGATCACTCAACGCAAAGCCGGCATCAGCACTTTGCCAACGGCGATGTGCCCGCACCTGCATCCAACCAGAGCAAATACCTGTTACCGGGTGGGCTAAATTTTTGATCCAGCGGCTATCCCTCATGGCAGGTGGCACAATTACAATACCTTTCTGCAATTCATCTTTAGTGGTTTCAGGAGTAATTCTGATGGTTTTTGGAAGCTTTACGCCTGCATCAATAATCACTTCATTCAGATTAGCAATACTGTTATGTACATAAATAGGAGTATCACCAGCCAAATTTTTAATTAAACGTTGTGCTTTACCCAAGCTATAGGCAATTAATACACTTGTTTTTTGCTGTATAATATTATCGCTTACCCAATTCTTAATGCCATTAAAAACAACTTCCTGCTTTTGCCATTTGTAAACAGGTAAACCAAAAGTACTCTCGGAAACAAAAGAATGGCACTTTACAGGTTCGAAGGGTGTGGTAATACCATCATCTTCAATTTTATAATCACCAGAGATTACACAAATTTCACCTTTATAAGCTAAACGTACCTGCGCAGATCCGATAATATGTCCAGCAGGAAAAAATGAAATATTCACCCCATTGCGGATAATGCTTTCTCCATATTCCAATGTTTCTACGTTCAAATCTTCGCTGATCCTGCGTTTGATGATAGGCTTGGTTAAGGTATGGCAGAGATAGTATTTATTTCCAAAACGCACATGATCGCTATGTCCATGCGTTGTAACTGCATAATCTACAGGCCACCAGGGGTCTATATAAAAATCGCCTTGCTTACAGTAGATTCCTCTTTTGGTAAATTCTATTAATGCCATAGCTACTAAACAATAAATTTATTGTTTAGTTTTAGGTAAATATCGGCTAAATGCCCGATAATTTAAAATATCGGCTAATTACCCGATAAATAGAAATATCGGCTAAATACCCGATATTAGTTTTGAAATATGAATAATAAGTTCGATATTGTAGTATGATTTGCATTATAACAGGTGATATTGTAGGCTCAAGGAAGATTAAAGATAGCTGGTTATTAAGCTTAAAAACCGCTTTAAAAATAGTTTCCGATCAGAATAATAAGTGGGAGATTTACCGGGGCGATAGTTTTCAGGTAGAAGTTGAGCCAGAAAATGCCATCAGGGCTGCTGCTTATTTAAAAGCATCTATCAGGGTAAATAAACCTGCAGATGTAAGGATGGGTATTGGAATTGGAGATATCAAAAACAAACGGAAAAAACTTTCAGAATCCAGTGGAGATGCTTTTGTAAATTCAGGAGCGGCATTTGACAGTTTAAAACAGGCTAAGGTTAATTTAGCCATTAAAACTGATTCCGCTGATTTTGATGAGGAAATTAATGTCTTAATTAAGCTTTCGCTAATATCAATGGATAGCTGGGGAGTTGTAGCTGCCGAAATGGTAAAACTTGCCTTAGAGAACAATAACCTGTTACAAAGCGAACTGGCGGCTATTTCGGGCCGAACGCAATCATCTGTAAGCGAAGCTTTAAAGCGTGCACATTATACCGAAATTATGGAAATGGACAGGCTTTACCGTAAAAAATTGAACCAAATGATTTTAAAATAATGGATATCTATTTAATCAAGCTTATCCTAACCCATTTAATTGGAGATTTCTTTTTACAGCCAAATGCCTGGGTAAAAGATAAAGAAAGGAAAAAATTAAAATCAATAAAGCTCTATTTGCACGTGGCCATCCACATAGCTTTGATATTCCTTATTTTTTTAAACTTTGGCGTTTGGAAGGTAGCACTGTCAATAGGGGCGCTTCATTTCGTGATTGACGCTTTAAAATCGATCTTTCAGAACAAAAAAAATGCACGGATACTGTTTTTTGTTGATCAGGTTCTGCATTTTACTTCGATAATAGTGGTGTGGCACTTTTTTTATAAGGGAAGTTTAAACATCAGTTTCTTTAATGAAACCAAAACCTGGGTTTTAATTGCGGGAGCTTTATTTCTAACAATGCCTACATCTATTGTAATGCGGGTAATTATTGCCAAATGGCTTCCAGATAACCAACCGGACAGCCCGCAATCGTTACAAAATGCAGGTAAGTATATCGGGATACTGGAAAGAGTGCTGATCTTCTTGTTTATCTTAACCAATCATTTCGAAGCTGTTGGCTTTTTACTCGCAGCCAAATCTATATTTCGGTTTGGCGATTTAAAAGAAGCACACGACCTTAAATTAACTGAATACGTATTGATCGGAACTTTGTTAAGCTTTGGAATAGCCATTGTAACGGCTATGCTTATTCAAATGTTTATTGCATAAAAAAAGCAGCCCGAAAGCTGCTTTTAAATTTTCTATCTTGCTCCAGGAGGGCAGTTTTCTTTTAAAAACTTAGTGTAAGTTAAGGATAAATGTTTGCCAGTTCCTTCGCCCTCAGAGATACTGTGGGTGCGGTTTGGATAACTCATCAATTGAAAAACCTTTCCGTTTTTGATTAACTCATTAATCAACATTTCGGCATTCTGATAATGTACATTATCGTCGCCAGTACCGTGGATATACAATAAATTGCCTTTTAAGTTTTTAGCATAAGTAATCGGAGAACCCTTAACATATGCCTCTTTACTTGGGAAAGGAGTGCCCATATAACGCTCCTGATAAACATTATCGTAGGTTAATTGATTACCAACTGCTGCAATTGCAATACCCGTTTTATAAATTTCTGGGTATTGGAACATCAGGTTTAAAGTAGATGAACCGCCACCACTCCAGCCCCAAACGGCAACACGGTCTTTATCCATAAAAGCATGAGTAGCCAATAGTTTTTTAGCGGCCATCGCCTGATCGCGGATATTGATTACACCAATGTTTTTATAAATACTTTTGCGCCATGTACTCCCTTTTGGAAGAGGTGCACCTCTATTATCCATTGAAATATAGATATAACCATCTTTGGCCATATCACCGGCATATAAACGGTTTCTCCCTGCACCATAAGTATCTAATGCTGTAGCTGAAGCAGGCTCCCCATAAACATAAAATACTACCGGGTATTTCTTATCTGGATTAAAATTATCAGGTTTTTTCATCCAACCGTCCATTTCAATTCCATCTTCAGTAGTTACTTTAAAAAACTCAACTTTGTTTTTAGTTGCAGCTTGTTTGGCTAATTGTGTAGTAATGCTCCCGTCCATTGTAAATGGATTCCCTGTAGCAAAGTTCATCCACTCTGTGATTGGCTCAACAAGCGAACTGTTATATGAATGGCGGGCAAAAGCAGCATTTGGAGAAATATCGTAATTATGTGTTCCTGGTAAAACCGAAGGTGTAATCTGTTCTAATTTACCTTTTCCATCTAATTTGGTTTTAAATAGATATTTCTGAGTGGCATTTATTGGTGACGCCAGAAAATAGACCATATTATTTTTTACATCGATCAATTTTACATCAATCACATCATAATTGCCTTTCGTAACCAATGTTTCTTTTTTTCCATCCAAACTGATTCTATATAGGTGGTTCCAACCGTCCTTTTCAGATACAATGGTAAACTCTTTATTATCATTTAACCATTTCCACTCATCCTGTGCATCAATCCAGGCTTTAGCTTTTTCGGTATAAACTGCTTTTGCCGATCCTGTACCTGCGTTACAAACGAATACTATACTTTCGTTTTGCTGGCGGTTAAGCTGTTGTAAAATAATATCATTACTGTTAGGTACCCACTGCATACGTGGAATATAGTGCTGAATATTATCTCCAGGAACATTTAACCAGTTCGTTTTGGCCGTTGCAATATCAACTACACCAACTTTACAAGCCGACGGATTTTCGCCCACCTTTGGATATTCTACAGGAATGGTATATGGATAAATGGAATCTGTATTATTGATCATTAAGAAATTTTTGATCTTCGTCGCATCAAGCTGCCAATAAGCAATAGATTTGCCATCCGGACTCCATCTAAAAC
>NZ_JBFTQI010000559.1:0-3990 GCF_056398925.1 Pedobacter sp. 01T416_2 | reverse complement strand
TCTAAAGAGCTGTATGCAGGTACCTGACCTGAGGCAAAAGAAGAATTCCAGTAGAATTGGTCTTGCCAACGATACGCCAAATTAAAACCAAAGTTTTTAATAATTTCTTTATTGCCAAAACCCAGGTTGTAACGAATTTTTGGAGTATTGAAATCGTTAATGTAATTAACTGGTAAATCGCCGATTTCGTTATAGGAAACGTTACCGCTGATGGTATATTTACCCACTAAATAATCTAAACCTAAAGCTGCACCATAAGAGGTTACTTTACCTTCTGCATTAACTGGAACACCGAATTTCACAAAACTTCCGTTAACATTCTGATAAACATCTACTGCTGTGATAAAATCTTTATAAATGTTATAATAACCATAAGCATCAACCAATAAATTTGGAAGAAGCAATCCTTTATAACCTAACTCATAAGATTGAACACTCTCTGGACGGACACCTTTTGAATCAAAAGTATATTGTTGCAACAATGCAGGGTTAGGTGTTCCTGTTGCCGCTGCCGAGGCTAAGAACGCGCGGTAACTTACGTCGGTATAAGGCTTATTACTATCAAGATGGTATTTAGAAAACATAATTTCTGGCAAACCGCCAATCAATCTTTGAGAACCTCCACCTACCGAAAGGTCGATGTATTGATTTTGTGTGGTTGGGTTACGGTAACCTGTTTGGTAAGAAACCCTGATGTTGTTATTTTTGGCAACAGTGAACACACCGGTTACCCTTGGTGTAAACCGGCCTTCAAAATTCTGGCTTTTATCATAACGACCTGCAAAAGTAAATTTAACCTTATCGTTAAAAAGTTTTTTACCGATCTGTGCAAACGCACCATATTCTTTAATATCGATGGAATTTGTCAAGTCATTAAAAATTGTTCCAGCCGAATTTAAGTCATATAAACGGTATGATGCACCAACCTGAAATTCTACCACTTTATCAAAAAGATTGGTAAAGTTGTACATTCCCTCATAATGGTAAAGGTTAGATTTATCATCGAATTTTGCACCATAAATACCTTTACTAGGGTCTGAGGCACTGATGGTGGTATTCATAATCTGATCCTTAGCCTGTATAAACTGCGGAGAACCAGGTGCGAAACGCCCCTGATCGGCAACACTTCTGGCAAAAGCCTGTGCTTGTACATCAGTTTGACCTGCCGCTCTTGCACCTACATAATTACCAATATATTGTGGAAACCAGCTTGTTGATGGTTTTGATAATTCATTAATATAACTGCCCAAAATAGAAGAAATATAAGAATCACCCGAACGTTCCTGCGTAGTATAGGCTTTAAGGAAGAAATCTTCACCTTTTAATTCTAATTTATATTGCCCGATATTAAAATTGCGGAGCGAATAACGGTCAGAACCGGTATATACCGAAGTTCCTGTTCCCCAATTGGCCTGTCCAACTATTTGTACTGTATTGCTGATGTTGTAATATAATGCACCAGATGCTTTTAACGATTTGGTACTATAATCAACCAGGTTTTCTTCATTATAACCAGTTCTTGAAATATTTTGATTAGGGATTAAACCTGCTTTCAAACCAACATAAAAAGGAAAATAATTCTGTACCGGACCACGCAATGCAGATGGTAATCCCGCCAAAAACCCCGCTTGCTGGGCTGCATTTGGAATGGCGGTACCAAAAGTCCCGTCCATTAATGTTTTAATGTTTGGTATTAAACCACCAGACCCTGCATTAATTCCGGCAATAGTTGCATTTTGAACACTTAGCGCCACATTACGCATATTTTGGCTTACCTCATCACCGTAAACGTTGATTCCGTCGTAATTTGGATCGCTGTTTCTATCGCCAGATTTTGCAGTTCTTGCTACCCTATCGAAGTTTGAATAATTATTTCCGTACCAATCTTTAGCCTGAAGGAACGAAAATGCCGCTTTTACGCCAAACTTATTGTTCCATGATTTTGCCATGCGCACATCCAACTGATTGAAAGGCTGCACACTGCTATTGTCATCATTTACATGGTTTACCCCTGTTTTATACTGAAAGCTTGCGCCTGGATATTTAAAAGGATCTTTTGAGGTCATCAATAGTGTACCATTAATACCACCTGCACCATAAAGAGCAGATGAAGCACCTGGCAGAAGTTCAACATTATCTACATCGAGCTCAGTTATACCCACAATATTACCCACTGAGAAGTTTAATCCAGGGGCCTGGTTATCCATTCCATCTATATATTGATTAAAACGGGTATTACCATTTGAATTGAAACCACGCGTGTTAATCGACTTGAAAGTTAAACTCTGCATACTGCTTTCTACACCTTTCATATTGTTCAAAGCATCGTAAAATGATGGTGCGGCAATTTCCCTGATAGAAGCAGCACTCATCCGCTCGATAGAAACCGGTGATTCTAAAATACGCTCAGGAGTACGCGATGCTGAAACAACCACATCCCCTCCCAAAACCACTGCCGTTTCCAGTTCCAGGTTAATTCCCGTAGCATTCCCGGTAATCTGCTGTTCTACTGTACCATAGCCCACGTAAGACGCCACAAGCGTAAAGGGAACTTTAGCTGTTGTTGTAAATGTAAAACTACCGTTGCTTGTGGAGGCTGTACCGCCAGAATGGCCTTTGATGGTTAAACTCACGCCAGCTAGGCCTTCTTTCGATTGCTTGTCTTTTACGGTACCGCTCACCGTAATACTCTGTGCCTGTGCCGCAATATTACCTGCGTACACAAATAATAACACATAGAAGATCTGTGTAAAAATTCTGCTCATAAACGATTGTTAATTTGGTTGTTTGTATTATTAGTTATATAAACTTAAATTCTTTTTTTGAATTAAACAAATTATGTTAGCATAATAATTTCAATTCGAATTATAATTTTGATTGATATACAGTTTGTTGTATTTTGCATTAAACATAAACCGTCATTTTGCCCTATCTTAGCGAAAGACTTGTTAGCTAACCATTATGAATAAAATTAAAGCCRTATTCTGCATCATTATTCCGATAGCATTAGCTTTTTTATTTAACACCAAATTAGGTAGTACACCTCCACTGCTAAAATTCCTAGATCCGTTTATGGGTTTCTGGCAAAATGCAGAGAACAATCATTTTATGTTTAATCATAAAGCGAAAATCAAAGGGGCAATAGATAAAATCGAAATCGTTTTTGACGACCGCATGATTCCACATATTTTTGCACAGAATGATCACGATCTGTATCTGGCACAAGGTTATGTAACTGCCATGCACCGCCTTTGGCAAATGGATTTCCAGACTCGTTTTGCAGCGGGTAGAATTAGTGAAGTAGTTGGCGATAAAGCGATAGAGGTAGACCGTTATCAACGCCGGATGGGCATGGTTTATGGCGCAGAAAACTCGTTAAAAGGTATGATGGCAGATCCTAAGGCAAAAGAAATGATCTTAGCTTATACCGAAGGGATCAATGCATATATCAAAACGCTTTCTAAAGCCAATTATCCTTTAGAATACAAAATACTCGATTTTAAGCCTGAAAACTGGACGCCTGTAAAATGTGCGCTGCTCCTAAAACAGATGTCGGCGGTATTAGCCATGGGTTCTGACGAATTTTACATGACAAACATCTTGAAAAAATTCGGCCCCGAGGTGACCAAAAATCTTTTCCCGGATTATCCGTTCCGCGAAGACCCGATCATTCCTGTTGGCACCAAATGGGACTTTTCTCCCTTACCGATACCTAAAACACCAGAAAGCTTTACCCAGGCTCAAACCGGAGAGGTTAAAACAACCGAAAAAATAGAGGGCATCGGCAGTAATAACTGGGCTTTATCTGGAGCCAAAACTGCATCAGGATACCCGATTTTGGCAAACGATCCACATTTGGATTTAACACTTCCTTCAATCTGGTACCAGATCCAACTACATGCACCTGGCGTAAATACTTATGGCGTTTCATTGCCCGGCGCTCCGGGCGTAATTATAGGTTTTAACCAGAAAATAGCCTGGGGCGTGACC
>NZ_JBFTQI010000558.1:0-3993 GCF_056398925.1 Pedobacter sp. 01T416_2 | reverse complement strand
GCATATATAGGATTCGGGTCGTTGTAATAATATCTTCTGCGGATGTTGTATTGAGAGTTCCTGATATCGTTACCTTTATACAAACCATAAAGTACCCAGTTGCTTAAGCGCAACCTACCAATCGAACGCCCGCCTAACGAATCGGCCAAAGCCATTCCTGCAATGTTGTAATAAGCAGCACCCCATACCCTTCTTTGCTGTGGATTATCGGTGATACCACCAACTACCGCAGTTGGATTTTCCTGCTCTAACACCCAAATAGCCTCTGTATTTCCCTGAACTCTTCTTTCATTTCCATATTGGAACATGTCTGAATAATAATCTCCTGGCTGGCCAGTTTTAACACCATAACGGTTTCTGATGAGACTAAATTTTCCGCTACTGATAATTGCCTGTGCCTGTTGCTCAGCTAAATCAGGTTTCCCGATTCGGAGATAAACTTCAGCCAAAAGTTGCATGGCCATAAATTTATTTGCCCTGCCATACATTTTGCCTTTGGTATTAGTTTTTACCGATTCAATATCAGGAAGATTTGCTGCAGCAAAAAGCAAATCTGCTACGATGAGGTTGTTTACATCGGCTATTGGTGCCCTTACAAAATCTATTTTAGGTCCTGTCAATGCATGCGTAACCAGCGGTACACCACCAAACAAAGTAGCTAAATTATTATAAGCATAAGCCCTGAAAAACTTAGCTTCGGCACTTACTGAATTTTTACCTGCTGCACTTAAAGTGGTAACACTTGGATTTTCTATACCATCTAAAATAATATTCGTTAAGTTAACCATGATATAGTTTCTATTCCAGGTGCGGCCGGCACCAACATCTAAAGATGTTAATAAAGCGTAGTTATAGTAAGGTATTTCTACACCTTGCTGGTTATTTGTTGCATTTGCAACATCGGTTCCTACCTGCCAAACACTTGGCCAGCCTTGTTGATCGGCCCAGGAGAATATAGTACTGGTATGATTATATAAACCAATTAGTGAGGCTTCAAACCCAAGTGAATCGGTAAGTGTTAATGGTGTATATGAAGAAAATGGTTTCTCATCTAAGTAAGATTTTTTGCAAGATGAAAATGCAATAAATAATATGGATAAAGATGCGAATATGGTTATATATTTTTTCATGATGATGATAATTAACGTAATGAAACATTTAAACCCAGAACGAAAGTTCTTGTTATTGGATAATTATTTGTCCAATCTGCCGCGAATGCCTGCTGATTAGCTCCAGAATTCCCTGATCCTCTACCATAAGTAGTTTGCTCGGGATCCCAGCCTACCCAATTGGTGAAAGTGTGCAGGTTACGGCCACTTGCATAAACGGTTAAACTACCCAGGTGARGTTTATCTAAAATGTGTTGTGAAAATACATAGCTTAATGTTACATCCTTGATTCTGGTGTAACTCGCATCAGATGCATAACCGTATCCTAAAGTATTATTGTAAGACAAAGCCGGGCGGGTTTGGCTTTGGTTTTCAGGAGTCCAGTAACCGATCTCAGCTGGCGTATTTCTTCTACCTGTTTCATCGCCATAGGTTAAATCAGGATTGTTTCTCGTTATACCCTGCGCAGTTTGAATAAATACGCTTAAATTAATATTTTTATAATGAAAAGTGTTGGTTATACCACCGGTCCATTTCGGGGCGGTTTGTCCAAGAATGGTTCTGTCATCACCAGTAATTTTTCCGTCACCATTTAAATCAGCAAACTTTAAGCTACCTGGTTTTGCTGTTGGATCCTGCTTAGAAACATCTTCGCCCGTTTGCCAAACACCAGTCATTTTGTAATCATATACGACATTGATGGGCTGTCCTATAAACCACCTGTTTCCCAAGTCATCTTTACCATCGCCATACAAATCGTCGATCTTATTTTTATTGGTCGCAAAAACAACCATTGTTTCCCAACGGAAGTCTTTTCCTGCAATGTTTTGAGTATTCAAAGTTAGCTCTAAACCATTATTGGTCGTTTTACCAATGTTTTCTAAAACTCTTGAGTAACCAGTAATAATTGGCAAGCTTCTATTCAGTAACAAACCACTTGTTTTATTCTGGTAGGCTTCTACACTACCTGTAACCCGGTTATTAAGGATTCCAAAATCTAAACCAATGTTTGCCGTTTTGGTGGTTTCCCATTGTAACATGATATTACCCAAATTATTTGGGATAACCCCAATTGTACTTATTCCGTTAAAAGGAGAACGGGAAGAACCTTCAGTGGTGATGGTATTATAAACACCAACAGCTTCATTACCAGTTTTGCCATACGATAACCTCAATTTCAAATTGCTGATAAGTTTAACATTTTTCATGAAATTTTCGTTAATAACATTCCAGCCAATTGCTGCCGATGGGAAAACACCATACTTGGTTGTATTTGCACCAAATACGGATGAACCATCTCTACGTGCCGTTAAAGTAAATAAATAGCGGCTATCATAGGAGTAAAATAAACGGCCCATCTGTGAATTCAGCCCATATCTATCGCGATAAGAACCACTTGTTTGTGTAGCACCTGCCCCTAGGTTATCCAAACCTAATTCATCATTAATAAAGCCGGTAGCACCTGCTGTGGTTGAATTGTATTTACGTTCTTGTGCACTATATAAGGCAGTAAAATCGAAATGATGCTTTTTAATATCCTTAGAATACGTTAAGATATTTTCTATAGTATAACTGTTGGTAGATGCATTAACACTTCTTGCAGTTCCATTATTATCATTTGCTAAGCGCCCTATGTAACTACCTGATCTTTCAGGAAAATAAGTATAACCAGCGTTTAACCTAAATTTAAGACCTGTTAATGCACCAGGAAATTTTACTTCGGCATAACCATTTCCATTAATATTGGTTGTTCTACCAATCTGTGTTGTTTTTAAGCCTAATAATGGATTGGTGTAAAGCAACTCAGGACTCATTGGGAAGATTGTGTATGATCCATTTGCATTATACTCCTGACCATAAGGACTCATTGCGGTAGCGAACAACAAATTTGCCCTTCCACCATCGAAATTGTTACTGGTTAAAAATAGTGATGTACCTACAGTTAAAAAACTGGTAACGTTTACATCTAAGTTTGATCTTAAGCTGACACGATTGAACTGGTATCCTTTTACCACTCCTTTTTGATCTAAATAATCTCCAGAAATAAAATATTTCACGTCAGGGGATCCGCCAGAGATACTTACGTTATGATCCTGAATTTTACCTTGCTGTGTAGCCTCGTCTACCCAATCGATAGTAGTACCTGCATTGTAAGCAGGAAGTTCCCCGATATTTGGAACCGGTCTGGTTTGGGTTTGATTGGTTTGTTTAAGAAAATCAGCATATTTCTGCAGATATTCTGCTCCACTCCGGGGTTCTAAAATATGGGCCATATTATCAATCCCCACATAACCGTTATAACGAATTACGGGTTTACCAGTTGTTCCCCTTTTCGTGGTAACTAAAATTACGCCATTTGAACCATTTGTACCATAAATAGCTGTGGCGCTCGCATCTTTCAAAATCTCTACCGATGCAATATCGTTGGGGTTAATATCGTTTAACGAACCACCTGTTTTAGTTAACGGAACACCATCTACCACTACATAAGGACCTGCATTGGCTGTTATCGAGTTTTGTCCGCGGATTAAGGCACTAGGCTGACTTCCAGGAACAGATGATGTAGTGGTAACATTTACCCCTGCTACTGCGCCTTCGATTGATTGAAGGACATTCGTTACAGGTAGTTGCGACAACCTTGCTTTAGGTACAGAAACAATCGAACCAGTAACATCAGAACGTTTTTGCGTACCATAACCTATTACAACTACATCTTGTAAGTTTTTATCCTTATCCTCTGCAAGGATGATGCTCAATTGCGTGTCATTAGCTACCAATATGGTATTGGTTACATAACCTACAAAAGTAATCACTAAACTTTCTCCTTTTTGGGCTGATATTTTGAAATTTCCATTGGCATCGCTGGCCACCACCTGAGTAGTTC
>NZ_JBFTQI010000557.1:0-4000 GCF_056398925.1 Pedobacter sp. 01T416_2 | reverse complement strand
ATGGTAAAATATCCTTGGGTATTCTCCAAAAATCAGGAGGAGGATTTTCTTTGAAAATAAGCAGGTAAAGTTTTAATGTTTCCAAATACCAATCCTGATGTTTATTGTATTCCACAATACCCCCCACGTTGGGATAATGATGTAAATTCCGTCCCAAAACCACTGGACAGAATTTTTCCCAGTACTCTACCGTATATAGCAGATGCATATGCCATACCCTATCAACCACAACAGAAGGCGATGCCCCGTTCTGCGATATGCAGCAGAGATACACAAAACGCTTATACTCTGCTATCGCCAGTAAAGTAAACCGTCTTGTCCAGCCCTCAGTAACAGCTAATTTCCGCGAAAAAGGGATTGCAAAATCTTCATTATCCGGCGAATAGTCATAAATCCGTTGCCACAAAGGATCATCTGCATAATTTACACCTATTTCATCAGGTAATATCGTTATATATTCAGGTTTCATCTTGAATTATTTAGCAGCCACAAGAAACTGAAGATTCGTAGATATAAACGGTTTTGGGATAATAATACCGGTTAAGCAACTGGCAGAAATCGTCGAACGTTTCCTGCAGGTCGGTGTCCAATAAATTTAATGTAAAATCCAATACAGGTGAAGCGCCAACAGAAACCGAAAGTTCACGGTTAACAATCTGTATATCGGTTATAACTTTCCATTGGATAAGGGCAGTATGCTCATGGTAATGAATTCCTTCTTCACATACCGTTAATAGCACTGTTTTTTCTTCACGCTGAGCCCAATACCMCACTACTCTTACGGTTACTAATATAAAAGTTAGTATGGCAGAAGCATAAAGGGAGATAGATAAGGTCCATTTATCTTCCGAAAAAAAGGAAATAATAACCATAACAATAAATGAAACCAAAAACAGACTGACCATACATGAACAATTGCCAGGGTCCCAAGCCTTTTTATACAAAATTATTTCATCTTTTACCATAAGCCTTAAAATCTGAAGGTAAGAAAAAATAAAGCAGATGGCAAAGCGTGCAATTCATTAAAAAAAACAAACAATAAACTATTTATTCAGCAAATACACACAATAATTACCATTGACATTCATTAATTCTTAACAGGAATTTCGAACTTAATGTCTGATTTGATATCATCTTCAAGCATTTCCTTCAATCGTATTTCTGGTTTTTCTGCACCGAACTGATTGCTCTTAATCCGGATACCTGTACAGGCTAAAAAGTTAAACGCTGGACGTTTTTTACCTGATGGCATAAAATCTGACCTTTCTATCTTATTATTGATAAAAGTTAGTCCATTTGTGCTTTTTGCCGATAATAAAGGATAATCGTACAGTTTAAAAGTATTGTTTTCGATCCTGATGTTTCGGTGTACGTAGTATTTTTTTACCAACTCACTGTTTTCGGGATTAATCTTAATGGCGTAGCTATCGGGCGTGCTATTAAAACCACATTCTATAAACTGGTTGTTGCGAATGGTTACATCCGTTACCGGGCCCGATTCGTACCAGCCCATAGCATCATTTTCAATCAAAATCGCGTGCATACCAGTACGGTAATATACGTTGTTTTCTATCAATACCTTACGTCGCGTTGTAATCAGCGTTCCCCGCGATATCGTTCCCTCAAACCTAGAATTTGTAATTTTTACCGATGGAGTCCAGGTTATGTTTTCTAAAGCATCACCCATTTTAAGTTCACTCGAAAATGGTTTTTCCATTTCTACCAACATCTCCCTTTCCGAAATTAGTTTTGCCGTTTTGATTACACCTTGAGCGTAAATTTGAAGTGCGGCACTATGCAGATAAGCTACCGTATCTCCTGGTATAAAAGCAGCAAACCCATAACTCTGGTGGTGCATAAATTTTAATTTTAAGGTATTGGGCGATACAATTTCGCTAACTTTTAAATGTGTACCGTGTACGTTAACCGGATCATCGTGCATGCCATTAAAGCGGCAATTATTGATGGTAATTTGTCCTTTACAACCCGAGAAATGCATGCCATCTGCCGACGAAGCAATTACACGGCCGCTTCCTGGTTCTGGCGCTACAAAAACACTGTCGTAATTTAAGTTTTCGGAAAATTGAGATACAATGCCTAAACCATGCATTGAATACATTTTAATATTGTGCAGGCTAATATTTTTAGAGCGGTTATTAAATGCGCCCACATAATCGCGGTAACGGTCTCTAACAGTTAATACATCACCGAGTTGTGCCCTAAATTTTGAAAAATCGCCAGTAAATTTTACCTTGAGCGGACCAATGTTTTCAGCTTTACTTTTAGAAAAAACTTCCCAGTTGCTATAAAGTAAAGTGCCAACACTTGGCCTTACGAGTACCGCATGGTGGTTTTTAGCGATCCATTTTTCGCCGTACCATTCCAATCGACCGTTCACAATGGCAAATTTGCTGTCAGGATGAATGTTAGCTGTAACTGATGTTGGTGTAATCTCCTGCAAAGTCATTTCTGACATACCGGGGCGCTCATAATTAATCGACAGATTCTGAAACCTGATGTTTTCGCTACCATCAATTACCCAGGTGATCATTTTTCCATGAAAGATAAAAACAGATCCATTACCCTCTAAAATCACATTTTTTAGGTCTTTCAGGTATAAGCCGACTCTTTGTTTTTTTATCGGGACTTCTTCTTCTGAGGATGTGTTGGATATGTAATAATGTGTTTCGGTAGCACTATCGGGCCAAAAATCATACCTCCCTTTTGGGAAATTAAGTACAGATTTAGCTTGCCCTTTAGTAGCATCAATAGCTTTTTTCACACTTGCAGTAGCATCGGCAAAACTGTTGGGCCTGGCACCAAATTGGGTAACATCAATGGTTTGGGCATGCAGCTGATGACCAATGCATAAGAATAAGRCAATAAAATATATTTTCATTTGTGTGTGATATAATAATAATCAGATTTTATAGATTTTGGAAACCTGTAAGGTCTATAAATTTAGTTTAAATGGATTAAGTTTAATATTGTGGAACAGCTTTTATCGATTTAAAACCTGTATCACTGATCACAGTTTTTGCTGCTACTTTCGCAATATTGCTTAAAGATATCATTAATTAAAAAAATCTTCTGGGTATATATACCCGTCAATCATTGCTCTCACTTTTAATATCAGTGTGCAGAACCTTAAACTTTTACCAAGTTTTTTTGCTTTTTTTTAGTTTTATTTTAAAATAGCCTTAAAATGCAATTGGAAACTACTAAAATTTAAAGTGTGCACGGGGGAATTCAAGACGTCATAAACGGTTCTATGCTGTGCAAACACTTAATTATCTTCTTTTAGCTACTTCTTCATAACCCTAACCATCATAAAACCACAATTGAATCAATTTTCCTTGCTGAAGGGTCAATTTTTCTAATGCCGCAAGTAAGCTGGCCTTACCCAGCTCATCAGATTGTATTTTTACGATCAACTCTCATAATGCATTATTTTATTTTTTTTGTAGAGCTATCATTAAAGCGACTAAATAGATTGCATCAAATAAAAAGATAAAAAAATCAATCGTATTTAAAGTAATTTCTAAAGTTGTACGTCTACAGTTCCAACAAACCTAAAAACTTTTCTATATGATAGCCGTTTTCAAAACAAATGTATCCACGGATAACGAGTTAAACGTAATCAGCCCATTGCTGAACAGCCAGTTCAAAGAAATTAAATGGAATATCRATTTATGGGATTCTGATAAAATCCTCAGGGTAGATTCGCCAAGAGATTGGACAAAAGAAATCACCGAACTCTTTAACAGTATTGGTTTGCGCTGTATTAACCTGGAAATTTTTCATTCCGAGCCTTTTTAAGCCTACATTGAAATTTGTGGTAATTATTATGAATATTATATGCTGGTGGGAGGGTATATCATAATGGCGATTTCACCTCAGTTGCTGTCATGTTGAGCCTGTCGAAACACCTTAAAGCGTATTTAAGCGGGTCCTTCGACAGGCTCAGGATGACAAATCTATATTATGACAAATCTATATT
>NZ_JBFTQI010000556.1:0-4708 GCF_056398925.1 Pedobacter sp. 01T416_2 | reverse complement strand
TCATAAGGATAGGCCTATCTGTTTTTTAGAAGATGATCAGCTTAAAAAGCGAGTCCTGGTTCTTAGGCTCGAAGGACTTAAAATTGGCGATCGGGTCAGTTATCAGCTTATTCCATCATCAACCGGACTCATCGGAATCAGCGTAAAAAAGCTATGAAAAATGAAAATCATACAACTTTAAGTTGTTTTTTGAATTATTTTGTGTCAGCCTATTGTCATTCTGATTTTAATCTGTAACTTACAGAATGGGCGATAAAGTAAATTTGATTCTTGGAATAGTTTTCCTTTTAGGTGGTTTTAGTGTTTTCTTTGTGATTTTTAGCGGAAAAAAGGGTTAGTTCAATTTTCAAATACTTTTTTCAAGAGAAATTTTTCTCTTCGAATGGTTTATTTTGATATGCGGCAAAATTCGGTCTCCGGATAAAAAAAGAATTCATTTTCTGGTATTCACAATAGCCTTATAATATTTAGGGTTGTTTGGGATGTGCAATAATAAATGTAAGATGAGCGCTTATTCATAGGGGCAGTTTTATAAAATTTCTTCCATTAAAGACTTGTATTACCTTATATTATGCCAATCGTGATACCGATGCTGGTAAAGAGCGCTTGTTTTCGTTGGTTTTTTGATCCAAATTCGCTTTGTTAATACTTAGTGTAACGCAATAAAATAGCGAAGTTGCTGATTCAGTCTGCGACTTTTTTTGTTTATATGTGCTTTGTTTATCTGAATATTAAAATCATCATTAATTGTCGTTTGATCTATAGATTTGGTATAGAAATCTATTTAATTGCTAAAACTTTTTGAGTTTTTGTATGTTTGTTGTATTAAATCTAAATTAAATGCAAGGAACAGTAAAATTTTACAATGAATCTAAAGGTTTTGGCTTCATTATAACGGAAGACGGAGAAGAAGTTTTTGTCCATGTTACAGGCTTGGTCGATAAAATAAGCCAGAATGATCGGGTAGAGTTCGAATTAGCACAAGGGAAAAAAGGTCCCAATGCGGTTGATGTAAAACTGATTTAATGGTGCAATGAGATTAGGTACCGTAAAGTTTTATAATCCTAAAGAAGGCGTTGGCAGTATTACTCCATCAAATGGTGGGCGCGAAGTGAGTGTTTTTGCCCGCGGTGTGATCGATCCGATAAAGCCCAATAATATTGTTCAGTTTGAAATAGAATTTACACAAAGTGGTATCGAGGCCATTAAGGTGATGGTGCTATCTGCATAGGTAGGCCTTATAGCAGGTTCTTTTTACATTATATTACCGGTCTATTTATTATTTGGCACAGTTTTTTGGGTTAGCTATATATTAGTTAACGCAAAAGGTCGAAATGGTGACAAAAGAAATGGGAACAATAGATTATTATAATGAAACTGAAGGCTTTGGGAAAATCAGGAACGATATTGGAGAAGAAGTTCTGTTTTATCAAAGCGGCCCAATAAATGGATTTAATCTAAAAAAGGGTTTAAAGGTTTCTTTCGAATTGCATCAAACACTATCAATTGCAATAAATGTGCTAATCATTGAGCCGAAGGATTAATGATTGTTTAATGCTTTGATTCTTATAGCCTGTATTACAGATAGAATTTAATCATTATAATAGATTATTTTAGCAACTTGTAACCAAATCTGATAACTTTGGTCTTACTGTTGTTTATCCTTAAGTTTATGATACAGCTAGAGTCAATTACCGGTTTTTTTAAAAGAGAACGTGCGTTGCAGGCAATATACCCTATGCGTATGTTGATTTTACGTGAGGGGAAAGGCTTTTTGTGCATGAATTCTGGCGATTACCCCTTATTAAACGGCAGGATATTTTTTATTCCGGAAGAGGGCCTGGTTAGGCTCGAAGGAGAAATTACCTCAGGTTATTGGCTCAGTTTTAGCAGTTTATTATATGCCGAATTTTTACTTCAGCACTTGGATCCCCAGGCTAAGAATCTCTTCTTAAATTTGTCTTTAAGGGATCTTGATCCGCACAAATCAACTAAAACTTATAGTTTGCTCGATCAGCTAAAAAAAGAAATCAATATTAAAAAAGATATGTCCTTTTTAGCGCAATACTTATCATTATTTCTGGGTTTTACGGCTGGCTTAGACGGCTATCTCGCTGCTTTAACCTTAGATGATTTACAGCAGGTATTACGGTTTAGGGCCATTTTGGAGCAATTTTATAAGCAAGAAAGGTCCATTCAGTTTTATGCGGAAGGTATGGGGATGAGCACTGGCAAATTGAATAAATTTTTAGACCGTGTACTAGGGAAAAGCTTAACAGTGCTCATCAAAGATCGGATTATGCGCGAGGCGGAAGAATTGTTGCTTCACAGTGATTATACGGTTGATGAAATAGCCGAACTATTGGGTTTTGAACAAACCACTAATTTTAGCACGAGTTTTAGACGGCATAAAGGCATATCGGTACYTCAATTTAGCCGCCTAACTTAAATTGAATGAAAAATTGGTGCGTCTGCCAAAGAAATGTTCGTCAGTTCGATTTCATCTCTTCTAGAGAACAGGTTTTCCAGACCTCACCACATTAATTGCTTTCACGCCTAACGCGTAAAGTTTTGCTTACTGCATCTATTTTATCAGCCGCACCAATTTTGCATCGGCTAAATTAYAAAATCTTAGCTTAAAGAAAAAAAATATTCCTAAATAATGTTACGAAGTTGTATTTTAGTATTTACAAGTAAGCGTCTGCGATAATCTCGGGCAGGTAAAATAAAAAGTCTAGTAAGTTTGTAGGTTATTTGCAAAAAATTATATTTGCCAAAATATAACCACTGTGAAACAAGAGTTTATGAAATCTTTTCCCATAATAAATCTTCTAAAATTTATAGCTTTTGCTACACTTATGGCCAGTTTTACTGCTGTACAAGCACAAAGCAAAAAGAAACCCAATATTATTTTTATCCTGGCTGATGATCTTGGCTATGGTAATGTACACAGTTTTAACCCCAATTCTAAAATCCCTACGCCAAATCTGGATAAGCTCACTGAAGAAGGAATTAAGTTTACCCGTTTCTATTCAGGAAATACCGTTTGCGCACCTTCAAGATGTGCTTTAATGACTGGTTATACCATGGGTCATGCCTGGGTTAGGGGCAATGCAAAAGCAAAAGATGGCCTTGCCGCTTTACGTGCACAGGATACCACCTTGGCCGAACGTTTAAAAGGAAACGGATATAAAACAGGCATGTTTGGTAAATGGGGTTTAGGCGATGAGGACAGCAAGGGGGCGCCACATTTAAAAGGTTTCGATAGTTTTTATGGATATCTGGATCAATCGCATGCACACGAATATTACACCAACCGTTTGTACGAAATTGTTAGTGGTAAAACAGTAGAAGTGCCTGTTGATACCGCAAAATACACTGAAGACCTGATTGTAAATAAAGCGGTTGATTTTATTAACGAGAATAAAGACCAGCCTTTCTTTTTGTATCTGCCTTTAACTGTTCCCCATGCAGAGTTGAAAGTACCTGCAGAACTATTGAAGAAGTTCCAGAATGCAGACGGTTCGAGTAAATTTCCACCTGAAACACCTTTTGAGAAGAAAGGAAACTATGATAGTCAGGCGCAGCCACATGCTGCTTTTGCGGCGATGGTAAATAAACTTGATACTGATGTGGGGACTATTGTTGCATTGATCAAGAAATTAGGTTTGGATAACGATACTTATATTTTCTTTACCAGTGATAACGGTCCGCACAAAGAAGGCGGTGCCGATCCTGTATTTTTTAACAGCAGCGGCGAGTTTAGGGGTGTAAAAAGAGATCTCTATGAAGGTGGAATCCGTGTACCGTTAATTGTAAGAGCGCCGGGCAAAATCGCTGCAGGTCAGGTTAATCCAACGCCATGGGCCTTTTGGGATGTATTGCCAACCCTTGGAGAGCGCCTAAAAGAAGCTGTAACCAAAGGCGACTGGAAGTTGATCCGTTTTAAAGACAAAGGAACTGCCGAAAAGCTGGAACTGTATAATTTAAAAAGCGATATTGGTGAAAAGAATGATATTGCGGCAAAAAATCCTGAAACTGTTAAAGCGCTTTATGTTTTAATGAAGCAGGCTAAAACACCCTCAGAAAATCCGCGTTTTGATTGGTCGGAAATTGAAAAATAGATGAAGGTAATTAAGCCAATTCTGATTCTGAGCTGCACTTTGCTTTTTGCATGTAAAAATGATACGGTGAAGCGCAATACTCAGGTGAAAGTAAAATATAAGCCTGCAGTTTGTTGTTCATCTAACCTGCCATCACGCTTTGGTATAAAAGCGAATGGTAATGTTCGCCCATTTGGAGATAAGCAGGTTAAAAAGTCATTATAAAATAAATCAAACAGGCAGTATCACATTTGTAATTCCATCCGAATTTGCCACAATGTCCAAAGGACTCCTACGGAGAGCTTGTCGAAACGCCTTTCGAGGCATTAAGCAGGTTCTTCGACAGATACCAATGGCTGACCCAATAGAATGGTCGTCATCTCGACTGTAGCGCAGYGAAATGGAGAGATCTTTGTACCAAGTTATTGAGATCAAATTTAAAAGATCTCTCCACTACGGTCGTATTCTAGGTTTATCACAATTGCAAATTTATTTTAAGAAAAATTCTTTTTTAGGAATTTTTCTTAGCTTTTATGACGCTCTCCTATAATTCTCGACATACATTTCTCCTCTCTTAACAAGTGAGAACATCCTTAAAATCAGTT
>NZ_JBFTQI010000555.1:0-4006 GCF_056398925.1 Pedobacter sp. 01T416_2 | reverse complement strand
GAGTAAACTCTTTGCGCTTTATATAGCGCGGATTATTTTGCTTTATTTCATTGTAATGGTCTGTTATCTTCAAGGCTATGGCTTATTGCTAGGCCCTTCGATAGCCAGGTTTATTTTAGTGCATGCCCATTTTTTTATTGCAGCTGGTTACATTGCTACGATTCTGTTTAACAGTTATTTTTTAAAACTTAAACGCCAACTTCCGCAACTCAATAAATTCTTCAAGGTGTTAATGTTTGGATGGGGTTTAATCCTAATCTGCTCTTTATGGGATGCAAGAAGCATCACCAATGTACTTACACATGTTTTATTTTTATTAACCTCATTACTTTTTCTGTTCAGTAGCATTAAAGTGATTATCATCCGCGGTTATGCCAAAAAAAATCCTCTTATCTGGTGTTACGTCCTGGGATGGATCCCCGTGGCCTTGATTTCTATTTACCTTGTTTTTTGTTTATCGGAGTTAATACCCTTTCAATCTTACAGTTATAATTTACTCACTTTAGCTGGGATAATTGAAGGAGTGCTCATCAGCCTCGGTCTTTATGGCCAACGATTAAGGTTATTAACGCGGCATAACGCACATTTTCGGAGGCAACGTATTCTGCTTCAAGAACAGGTGGAAGGTTACCGTAAACAGCTCGATGCAAAAACAGAAAAACCTGTTGAACATTTTTCTTTAAAAGCACTTATCGAACTTGCACACGCCAGAGACCCTTCATTTATGAAACGGTTTAGTGAGGCTGAATCTACCTTTATCGAAAGATTACTTCAGATTTCACCACAACTACTACCTGCTGAGTTAACACTTTGTGCTTACATCATGTTAAATTTTGATACTAAAGAAATTGCCCGAACCTGCAAACTTAGTGTATGTGCTGTAGAAAGCCGCAAATATAGAATTCGTAAAAAACTGGGGATAGATGGCGAAACTAATATGCACGCTTGGATGTTAGATCTCACTAAATCGTCCTAAATAATATACGAAAATAGGTTACTTTTTCTTTGTCTTTATTTCAACAATAAATTAGCAAGAACCACTTAACGTGCTTTACTACAACAACTTGAATACCTGTGCGTAGAAATGCGTACCGCTAAGATCCACCTGCCGCACCCTCTTTGCATATAGCTGATAGAGTGCAAGCGGTGCGATACCGTTTTTTTTACAAACAGGCTTAATGCATTTTGTCTGGATTGTACTCATATTTTGAACCATGTCGACAGAAACGGTCTTTTCCGGGATGATTTGTTACACGCCTGGCGGCATGGTTTATTTAAAACGCTAATTCATCAAAAACTATATATAATGAACCGAATACCAATTACATTTTATTTTACTACCTGAAATACAAACATTTAAAATTGGTGCGTATTACTGCGTAGACAAAAATTTTGATAATCTTTAAATGCTCTATTTCTTTGTCCCTATCCTTAAACGAAAAATTTTAAAACATTGCTGTACCGCAGGAGATCTAAACAGGGGACGGTTTAGCCTTCTGCGCAAACAGCATCTGGAAAACCAACCATGAAACCGAATAACACTCCTACCAAAATTATTGAAAGCATCCAAGAATTTTACAACGGCCGAGATCCTGAAGAAATTTATAATGCATTAGAAATTGATAAAAACTGTTTTGAAAGCTGGATTAGAGATTTTGGGGGTATTGCCAATGAGCTTTTGGAGCTGCGAGATGAAAACGATAGCCTAAGAGCGATGTTTACCAATTTAAGCCTGGTAAACCAGAGCCTGCGTAATTCTCTTGATAGCCTCACCAGAACAGACTCGAAAATATTTGAGTTATTGCTTAAAAAGCGAGGTACTGGCAATCTTAGCTTTCCTTAATTAATAACACGAAGAAATGTTCTCTTTATCCCAACCAAAAATATTAATTATTGAAGATCACCCCGCAACACTTGATGCTATAAAGATGATCTTCGAATTTGAAGGATACATTACGATGGATCTTTCCGACGCGATTGATTTACACACCAAGGTTGCTGCCTTCCAACCTGATATTATTTTAATCGATATTTTGTTGGGCATGACCGACGGGCGGGCCATATGCACAGAATTAAAGTTATCGGCACATGGGTCCATTCCTATCCTACTCATGTCATCGCGAAATGGCATCCATAATAGCGCTTATTATAAAACCCATTGGGACGATTACATAGAAAAACCCTTCGAAATGGAGGTCATTATTCAAAGGGTTCGCATGCTTTTATCAAAAAAAGCCCAACAAGATTATTGATTTACGCTCAACCAAAAAGATCGCTGCTCAGGTAGCGGTCTCCCCGATCGCAGGCGATAAAAACAATGGTTCCTTTATCTAGTTCACCAGCAAGCTTCAAAGCAGCCGCGCAGGCACCGCCAGAGCTCATGCCTGCAAACAAACCTTCTTCTTTAGCCATTCTTCTCGACATTAAGGTTGCTTCTTCCTGCGCAATATCCATTACCCGATCTACCCGTAGCGGATCGAATATTTTTGGTAGATATTCTTCTGGCCAACGCCTGATACCTGGAATTGAAGAGCCCTCAGTAGGTTGACAGCCTACAATCTGAATATTATTATCTTTTTCCTTAAAAAATCGGGAGCAGCCCATAATGGTTCCCGTTGTTCCCATTGAGCTTACAAAATGCGTAATCTGCCCCTCTGTATCTCTCCATATTTCTGGTCCGGTTGTTTTATAATGAGCCAGGTAATTATCAGGGTTTGCAAATTGATTTAATAAAAAATATCCCTTTGAAACACCTTTTTCTTCCGCATAATCCCTGCATTCTTCTATACTTTCTAACAGGGTTACTTTTGCACCAAAGGCTTCCATAGTTACCTTACGTTCGCGTGTAGAATTGGCTGGCATAACCAGTTCAATTTCTAAATTATATAAACTTGCAATCATAGCCAATGCAATTCCGGTATTACCACTTGTGGCCTCTACCAGTTTAGTTCCAGGAGCTATATCCCCACGTTCTATCGCACTTCTGATCATATTAAGCGAAGCTCTATCTTTAACACTACCGCCCGGATTGTTTCCCTCTAATTTGGCAAATACCCTTACCGCCGGGTTAATATTCAGCTTTTGAAGTTCAGCCATTGGCGTATTTCCGATCAGATCGATTATTCCTGCCATATTTTAATATATTAATTGGTTTCTTTATGGTTTCTAATGGTAATTATTGGAGAATGATAAGCCGTAGAAAAAGCTGGGATACTTTCAGTAAGCCATACGTTTCCCCCGATGATACTATCGTGCCCAATGGTGGTTTCGCCGCCCAGTATGGTTGCCCCAGAATAGATTACTACCCTATCTTCTACTGTTGGGTGGCGTTTGCTGCCCGCTAATGTTTTTTTAACACTCAGTGCGCCAAGTGTTACTCCTTGATAAAGTTTCACATAACGGCCTATTTTACTGGTTTCGCCAATAACAATCCCAGTTCCATGATCAATATGGAAGTATTCGCCAATACTGGCTGCCGGATGGATATCGATACCTGTTTTAGAATGGGCATATTCGGTAAGAATTCTTGGAACCAGCGGTATACCGAAATTATAAAGCATATGGGCAATTCTGTAGAAACAGATGGCATAAAAACCCGGATAGGTTCTAATTACCTCAAACCTGCTCTGTGCAGCCGGATCGCCTTCATAAATGGCGACTATATCGGTGTTCAATACACGGTAAAGCGCTGGAAGTTCTTCAAAAAACTGACCTGCTGCATTTTTACATTCGCTATTTTTAAGCTTACAACTGGCCGATATGATATCATAAAGTTCAAGTTCCAAAATAGCAACATATTCCTTTACATCTATAATTGTTGAAAATACTTTAGGAGAATTTTCAGGAAAAAGCACTTGAATTAGTTTTTCTGCCCAAAGGGATATCACTTCATTGGGTGGAATATTTGGTTGTTCAAGAGGGTTCTTAATAATTTGTTCAAAAAAATGGTCTTCCATAACTGGTGGTCATACCTGCCCGATCTGCTCATCGACTAGGTATATAGATT
>NZ_JBFTQI010000554.1:0-4009 GCF_056398925.1 Pedobacter sp. 01T416_2 | reverse complement strand
GCCACGGAAGCACTGAAGGCACGGAGAAGTTAACATAGTGAGGTCAGATCGTAACATCTGACCTTTTATCTTATTGAATCATTCACTATTCAACTGTGGTCTTCTCTTCAAGGTTGATGGCTCACCAACCTCAATCCCTATCTCAACTATGTATCCTCAGCCTATGCCCTTATAGTGAGGTCAGATGTTACCATCTGACCTTTTAGCAAATCTAACTCCTGTAAAATACTCAATTTAGTGTCAGATGGCAACATCTGACACCACCTAAAGCAGGTTAACTTACCCAAACTGCAACATTTCCATTAACATCCTTCAACCCTACCCCATATTTCATAAATTAGCTTATCAAATAATCAACCCTAACTAATTATGAATAAAAAACTACTATTTTCTGCGCTATTGCTATGCACTTCAACCTGCATATTTGCGCAAGACAAAAAAATAATCGACAATATTGTTAAAGAAGTGAACGACAACTCTCAATTGGAGAAACTCGCTCACGAACTTTTAGATGTTGTAGGGCCACGTTTAGTTGGTTCACCACAAATGAAACAGGCCAATGATTGGGCCGTAAAAAAATATAGCGATTGGGGGATCTCTGCAAAAAATGAAAAATGGGGCGAATGGGCCGGCTGGGAAAGAGGCATTACGCACATCGATTTAATAAGTCCGCGGGTTAGGACCTTAGAAGGTACGCAATTGGCTTGGAGTCCTTCTACAAACGGTAAAGCCATTAATGCAGAAGCGATTATCCTTCCGGCAATTACAGACTCGGTATCTTTTCAAAAATGGTTACCAAATGTAAAAGGTAAAATCGTATTGATTTCGATGAATCAACTATCCGGCCGACCAGAAAAAAACTGGGAAGAGTTTGCCACCAAAGATTTGTTCGAGAAATTTAAAAAAGAAAAAGCCGATGCCGCTAAAGCGTGGACAGCCAGTATAGCCAAAACGGGTTTAACAGCAAAAAYACTTCCTGTAGCCATAGAAAATGCAGGTGCAGTAGCAGTAGTGATCAATAACTGGTCGCAGGGTTTTGGCGTAGATAAAATTTTCGGTGCAAATACTAAAAAGGTTCCAACTTTAGATTTATCTGTTGAAGATTACGGCTTGGTTTACCGCTTGGCTTTAAATGGCGATAAACCTAAGTTAAGAATCGAAGCAGATGCTAAGAAATTGGGCATAGTACCAACCTTTAATACCATAGCCGAAATTAAAGGCACACAGAAACCAAACGAATACGTGATGCTTTCGGCACATTTCGATTCGTGGGATGGCGCAAGCGGCGCTACAGATAATGGTTCTGGTACCATTTTAATGATGGAGGCCATGCGCATTCTAAAAAAAATCTATCCCAACCCTAAACGTACCATTTTGGTTGGCCATTGGGGAAGCGAAGAGCAGGGCTTAAATGGTTCAAGGGCTTTTGTAGAAGATCATCCGGAAATTGTAAACAATCTTCAGGCATTGTTTAACCAAGATAACGGTACAGGCCGGGTGGTGAATATTGGCGGACAAGGCTTTGCTAAATCGAAAGATTATATTACCCGCTGGTTGGCTGCAGTACCAGATACCATTAAAAACCAGATCAAAACAAATTTCCCAGGATCGCCTGGTGCAGGAGGTTCTGATTTTGCTTCTTTTGTCGCTGCCGGAGCATTAGGCTATTCGCTAAGTTCTACCAGCTGGGATTATGGCACATACACCTGGCACACCAACCGCGACAGTTACGATAAATTGGTTTTCGATGAAATCAGAAGCAATGTAATTTTAGCTGCCATTATGGTTTATATGGCCTGCGAAGATCCGGAGAAAACTTCAACTGAAAAAGYGACCGATTTACCTGTAAACGAACGCACCGGAAAACCAGCAACCTGGCCGGTACAGACTAAATCGAATAGGAAAGGCGGGTTGTAAATAAAAATTTTGAACCGTTTTACAAAAGAGCATTTGGAAACAGGTGCTCTTTTCATTTAGAATCAAGGATACAAAGAGTATAATCCAGTAATGATTCTTGAGGTCGTCGAGGTTGTATCATAAATATAGATTTGTCATCCTGAGCTTGTCGAAGGACCTGTTTAAATACGCTTTAAGGTGTTTCGACAGGCTCAACATGACAGCATCTGGGCTGAAATCGCCTTTATGATACAATCTCCTTATTGCAGGAAAGATGCTGAAATAAATTCAGCATAACGATCTTACAAAAAAGAATATTTATTCCTCTTTCTTCTGGAACTTATAAAACAGATACCCCAAAAAAGGCAGAATCAATACACTCCCCAATAAAAGTGCTAAACCCAAACTGTAAATTGTTTTTTCGGGTCCAACGGTTTCTAGCAACGAAATCGCATCTCCGTTCTTTAAACGAATAAAGTTTGGAAAATGCGCGTAACTAATGGCCAAAAGGATCATCGTCACCTGAAAGCCAGCTAAAATGCGTAAAACTTTTGTTTTACCTTTAATTAGCAGGTACCATAACAACACAAGGGATAAACTTGCCAAAATAATGGCCGATAAACCGACATTGCTCTTAAAAACCCAATCAGTCAAGGGAATTTTATCCCGCTGTGCAGCGATAAACACCATGGCACCAAAAACTACGGCAGCCACGTTCATAAATTCCGCCTTTTTAATAAAACGGCGTTTATCATGTGCTTCTTTTGTTTCACCTATGAGGTAAATCGCGGCAAGAAAACCGCAGAGCGCGACCGTAAACAAGCCCACAGCAACAGAAAACCAATTCAACCAGCCAGAAATATACGCAGTATAAAAATCGTTCGCCTGTGTATCGATATGGCCTGAAATCAAGCTTCCGGCAATAATACCAAGAAACAATGCAGTTACAAAACTCGAATACCTAAATATGCGGTTATAAAGCCACTGCATATCATCTTTAACAGCATCGTAATGACGGAATACGAAAGCGGTGCCCCGTGCAATAATTCCGATGAGCATAATCGCCAATGGAATATGCAGATAAACGGACATGGTGATATAAATATGCGGGAAACCTACGAAAAGGATTACAATGGCAATAATCAGCCACATATGGTTTGCCTCCCAAACCGGACCAATAGCCTGATACATGGTTTTACGGGTTTTACTTCTATTCTTTGTTGAAGTGAATAGCTCTATAATCCCTGCACCAAAATCGGCCCCACCCAATAAAAAATAGAGCAGAATGGCCATGCATAAAAATGTAATTACAACTTGTTCCATATTAAGATGATTACACAGATTTTTTGATTACACAAATCATAATTATGTGGTTAATTAATTATTTCGTTTCTGGTTTATTATAGAGTACAGGCACCATTTTAATCTGGCGGTAAAGCAAAAACGTTACAATAACGCTTAAAGAAACGTAAATGGCTGAAAAGATATAAAACGAATAGGCAATACCCGGCATCGGCGTAACGGCATCTTTAGTGCGCATAATACCATAAATAATCCACGGCTGCCTACCAACCTCTGTAACTACCCAGCCGGCCTCTAAAGCAATGTAACCAAGCGGAATGGCCACAACAAATAATTTCAGCAGCCAGCGTTTCTCGGTCAAAGGTTTCTTTTTAAATAAAGTGAAGAAATAAGTTAAGGATACTAAAAGTAGCAGTGTGCCAATTCCAACCATAATCTGGAAAGCATAATGGGTTATGGCTAYCGGAGGATGCTCGTTTTCTGGAATCTGATCTAAACCCTTTACTTCAGCTTTGAAATCGCCATGTGCCAAAAAACTTAAAGCACCTGGAATTTCGATTGCACCTTTCACGGTTTTATCTTTCTCGTTCACAATTCCACCAATCAATAGCGGGGCAGGTTTTTCGGTTTTGTACAATGCCTCCATAGCCGCAAGTTTAGCAGGTTGCCTTTTGGCTACATCTTTTGCCGAAATATCGCCACTTAAAGGCTGCAATAATGCGCCAATGCAAGCAAATATGGCCGCTATTTTAAAAGCTTTCAGATGAAATTCTTTATTACGGTCTCTCAAGATCATTAAGGCATGTACACC
>NZ_JBFTQI010000553.1:0-4015 GCF_056398925.1 Pedobacter sp. 01T416_2 | reverse complement strand
AGGTATTGGTAACCAATAATGTTTAGTTTCAAACTTACGCCCGTCTAAAGCAACTTTAGGTGTATAAGTAAATCCCGTTCCTGTTTTGGTAATAATCATTCCAGCAGCAGGTTTATTTTCAGTTACATCTGCAATTTTCCATCTTCTTACATCGTAAAAACGATGTTCTTCGAAAGCAAGCTCTACCCTACGCTCATAACGAACCGCATCGCGCATTTGTGTTTGGGTAAGCCCAACGGCCAATTCAGGCATATTCACACCTGGCCTTGCTCTTACCATATT
Source organism: Pedobacter sp. 01T416_2 (assembly GCF_056398925.1). NCBI lineage: Bacteria > Pseudomonadati > Bacteroidota > Sphingobacteriia > Sphingobacteriales > Sphingobacteriaceae > Pedobacter > Pedobacter sp. 01T416_2. Next base: position 3,733 of record NZ_JBFTQI010000553.1, on the reverse strand, counting down.
AATAGCTTGCCTTGCCGACATTGTTGATCCGGAAGGAACGGCATCAGGGCCATAAGCTTCGTTTGCAGCTTCTGCATAATTAAGCAAAATTTCTGCATATCTAAAATAAATCCAAGGCTGAAACCCTGCATTACCCCAAGGATTTTGCAATGGATAAGCATCATTCATGAATTTTTTAAGGTAATAACCTGTTTTGGTTGTATTCCAGTTATCATTTCCATCTTTACTATCTTTTCCTCCCGGGATAAAGGTTTCTACATTACGCTCACGATAAGCTGCACCATTGTATAAAATAGTGGCTGCAAAACGAGGATCACGACCTTTATATGGTTCGTTGTTATCGTAACCAGATGTAGGATCGGTAATGGCTTTGCCGTTGGCCATTTCATAATCATCTACCAGGTTTTGCAAAGGTGTATTACCAGCCCAGCCGCCATAACCGTTCGGTCCGTTGGCAATTTCTAAATGGGTATGGTTTGCATTTTTTGTAAACAACCTCGCGAAAATAATTTCATTGCTTTGGTCGGTTAAGAATAAATTTCCATAACCGCCCGTGTAAATTCCATATTTATTTAAAGAAATAACTGCCTGAGCTGCCGTAACAGCTGCCTGCCAGGTACCAGCATTATACAACGGACTAGCAGCATATAAAAGTAAACGGGATTTTAGCGCAAGTGCTGCGCCTTTTGTTGCCCTTCCTACCATCCAGCTACTACTATTATCCAAAGGTAAATCTGCTGCAGCCTGGTCTAGCTGTGCCGTTACATAATCTATAGATTCTTTAATCGAGGCGCGCTGAAACAATGCCGGATCCTGCAGATTATCGGTCAGGTTCGTTACCTTATCGCCCATCAAAACTACGCCACCATAATTCCGGATCAGATCCTGATAACGGAAAGCCCTAACAAATTTAAGTTCGGCCACTAACTGTTTTTTATGTGCTGCACTCATTCCAATTTTACCAAGCACTTCGAGTGCATAATTACATTCTCTGATGCTTTTGTAGCTCCTTCCCCAATATACACCAGCACTGCCTAAATTTTCAGGTGCCAGTTGTCCTCTTTGGATCAACCAGGTGGCATCATCATTATTATAAATAGATTCATCGGTAAATGAGCTCCACATGCTATATTCAAAACCTCTGCCAAAACCCGGTGAAGAACCGTCGCCCTCCTTATCCTGCAATCTACTGGCGATATAACGGTTGGTTACATAGGCTTCAAAAACAGCTGTATCTGTTTCTATAGCAGATGTAGAGATCCGATCTGTTGGTTCTACATTTAAAAAATCTTTTTTACAGCCTACAATACTCGTTGAGATAAGAGACAGGCCTAAAAGTGATATATATATTGATTTGTTCTTCATGATGTTTAAAATTTAATATTGGCGCCCAAATTAATAATGCGTTGCTGTGGATAAAACTGCCCACTACCACTGGTTCCTTCAGGATCGTAATCTTTTACTTTAGAAATGGTGAACAAGTTAAATGCACTCGCATAAAGCCTTAATCCCGAAACATTGATCCGATTTAAGAAACTGGCCTTAATGTTATAGGCAATTTCTACATTTTTAAGCCTTAAAAATGAGGCATCATTAAGCCAAAAAGTATTGTTAAACTGCCCACCGCTAATCGCATTCGATGCACGGTCAGTTACCCTTGGGTAAGTTCCAGTCGGATTAGATGCACTAAATCTGTTATCGGCCCAACTGCTATAAAAGTTACCTACGCTACCCGATTCTGGCAAAACATATTGGCTTACCTTGGTTTGTCCGGCTAATACCATTGATACATCAAAGTTTTTATAAGATGCACCAAGTGTAAAACCATAAGTGATTTGAGGAATATTGCTATATGGCGTTCTGGTTTGGTCATCGGCGGTTATTTTGCCATCATTATTATAATCGAGGTATTTAAGATCGCCAATTTTAGCGCCACTTACATGTGGGTAAGCATCTAACTCCTGTTGCGTTCTAAATATGCCAATGCTATTGTAAAGCAGATTAGCATTTAATGGTCTGCCGGTTTGGCGTTGATAATCTAGTGTACCACTGGCTTCATCTATAAAAATTACTTTGCTTTTTGCGTAAGTGATATTGCCTGATGCATTCCATTTAAAGTTTTCGCCATTATGGTTATAACCTAAAGTAGCTTCAAAACCAGTATTATTAACTTTACCAATATTTTCTGAAGGTACCAGCGGATCAGAACCGAAAGGGTTTACAATTCCTGAAGAACCTGGCAATGATGCATTACGGGTGGCCAAGATATCAGATCTTTTTTGTTGAAAATAGATGGCTTCGATACTGAAGTTTTTAAATATAACGGCATTGAAACCGATATCGAGTTTTTTGGCTACTTCCCAGGTAATATTCGGGTTTGCAAGTTTAACTAAATTTACGCCCGGCTGTATGGTTGATGATGTTGCACCTGGGCTTTGGGCTACAAATCCATTTCCAACAAGAACATAATTATCAAAGTACTGGAAACCATTTACGTTATCGTTACCAAGCGCTCCGTATGAAGCACGGATTTTTAAATTATCAACAAATTTAACGTTTTCGTTAAACCACTTTTCTCTTGAGATTACCCACCCTGCAGAAACTGAAGGAAAATAACCATACTGTTTACCCTGAGGAAAAATTGATGATCCATCTACGCGCAACTGCCCTTCAAAAAGGTATTTATCATCGTAACTGTAAGCCAAACGACTAATTATACTTCGGCGGTTATAATTTGTGCTATAGCCTGAGTTTAAGAAATCCGTAGCAGCAGTACCTCCCTGAGAAAGTTCAGGCAACGAAGTAGAGAGAAAGTTAAAGCGTTGTGCATCGAAATATTCTAAATGATTTTCACTCTGCTCATACCCCACAARGGCATTGATGTCGTGCAGGTTAAAACGACGAGCGTAGTTTAGTTTAATATTAGAAGTAAGCAACGATTCATTTCTATGACTTTCGGTCAACGTAGCTTTTTGGTTATTGCCACCAACAATAACACTATTATAGTTTTTAGATGTAGGATCATATTGATACAGCAGATATGGTTTGCTGAAACTTTTGGTAAATACATTGGATTTATCAGCAGAAAAGAAACCATCAACAGAAAGACCCTGTACTCCGGGAATAATAAAACTAGCTCTTAGAATGCCATTTAAAACCTGCGTTGGCGATTTATTTGTTCCGCCTATATCTGTAACCTGTACGGCTGGATTTGCATTTTCGATACCGGTTGTTGGTAAACCATTTGGATAATAGGCCGATACAATAGGTTTTGCCCTATAAATGGATCTGAAAACATCGCCAGCCCCTACCTGAGGAAACAGACGGTTTTCTTGCCTGCCTGATACCGACAAGCCAACTTTAAGGTATTTAGAAACGTTGGCATCTATATTTGTGCGGAAATTATACTGATTGTATTTGGTTACCCCATTTTTATACAAACCATCTTGAGAAACAGTACCTAACGACATGTAGTATTTTACATCCTCGCTGCCCCCGTTAACAGAAAGACTGTGTTGGCTTTGCAGCGCAGTTTTTTCCAAGGTTTGGTCAATCCAATCAGTATTGGGATATAACAATGGGTCGGAACCATTACGAAATTTTTCGATCTGATCTGCCGTGTACGACTGATTAAGACCACCTGCAGGATTCGAATCAAAACCAATTTCATTCATAATCTGTGCATAGGTTGCCGCATCAGCCATTTTAGGCAATCTTGTTGGCGAGCTAAAAC
>NZ_JBFTQI010000552.1:0-5471 GCF_056398925.1 Pedobacter sp. 01T416_2 | reverse complement strand
AGGGAAAGATATGCATGAAGATCCACAGGTACCGAATTATGGCCGTAAAGGCAACGGTTTACTCCTAAGAGAAAACCTGGTAATGGCCATAGAACCTATGATAAATATGGGCAAAAAAGACGTTTTTCTAGATGATGACGGCTGGACGATCAGAACTGCTGATGGAAGTCCATCTGTACATTTTGAACATGATGTATGTGTGAAAAAAGGGGAAGCACTTATTCTTTCTAATTATGCCCCTATTGAGGCTGCTGAAAAGCAGAACAGCAACCTTAATACTTCTTATTACTAAATAGCAATACAATGGGCGCATGGAGGTTTTGGAGAGATCAGTTTCTCAAAAAACTCCATGTAACCATCTATCTTATTACACCAATATTGCATCTGAAACTATCGCCTCAGCATTATCTTCTAACAATATTTTAACCGTTTTTAGGGTAGACTCCGCAATTTCTGTTAAGGCCTCTTGCGTAAAAAAAGCCTGATGCCCGGTAAGCAAAACATTCGGAAAACTAATTAGCCGCTGAATATCATCGTCACCAATAATACTTGCTGAAAGATCTTTAAAAAAGAGTTGTTCTTCCTGCTCGTATACATCAATTCCCAGCGCCGCAAGTTGGCCTGTTTTTAGTGCTTCAATCACCTCTCGTGTATTAATCAACCCGCCTCTGCTTGTATTGATTAGCGTAACACCTTTTTTCATCGTCAATAAGCTATTTGATCCTATCAGATAATGGTTTTCTGGTGTAAGCGGGCAGTGCAGCGAAATAATATCAGCTTCTTTTATCACTTCATGAAAAGGCAAATACTTTACTCCTGCAATTTGTAATGATTTATCCACAAAAGGATCAGAAGCCAGTACAGTACAGCCAAAACCAAGCATAATTTTACAGAAAGCAGCGCCAATTTTCCCTGTGCCGATTACGCCAACTGTTTTGCCAAAAAGATTGAACCCCATTAAACCTGAAAGCGAAAAATTCTGTTCGCGTATGCGGTTGTAGGCCTTATGGGTTTTACGGTTTAGGGTAAGCAACATGGCTACTGCATGTTCTGCCACAGCCTGTGGCGAATAAGCCGGAACGCGGCAAACGCGAATCCCGTATTGTTTGGCCGCATTCAGATCCACATTGTTAAAGCCTGCACAACGCAAAGCAATAATTTTCACCCCTTTTTGTGCCAGTATGGCTATAACATCAGCCGTTAGTTTATCGTTCACAAATACACAAACAGCATCAGTACCTGTTTTTATCGCGTCGGCAATATGAGGCCCCAGATGAGTTTCCCAAAATTCTAATTCAAAATCATAATGTTTATTACAGCTTTCAAAAAATTCACGGTCGTAAGGCTTCGCAGAAAAAAACACAATCTTCATATCGTTAAAAATACAGATTAAATAGGATTTTGCTGTCCTGTTTTAACCTAGGAGTCAAAACGCTTATTTTCCAAAATCAAATAATAGCGTCCCCTTAAAAGTTTTTCCGTCTGTTTTGTTTTTCTGGCTTTGGGGTCCCAATAATAAAGCAGACTGAAACTTGGTCCCGATGGCACTTACCCCTTTTAAGAAACCTATACTCCCTTCTGGGAAAGCGGGCTCTACATTGTTGTTGCTTAGTGCCGCAGCTTCACGGGCAGGCCTTAACATTTGCAGATAAGTATCCTGATCGGGTATGTAAACCGTAAACGGGGCTTCCTTATTTTCTACAGTCACCCAGTTCACTTCGGCATGATAACCTTTAAACTCAGGGTAGCCCCAGGTTTCACCAGTGATCGAATTATTATAATCTTTATGCCAAACCCCAAACTGCTGCCCTTTTAGCCTGTTTTTCCAAACCCTATACGGGCCACGGCCAAGATATTTCATTCCGGTAATTTTATCTTCAGGATAATTAAAGGTAATACCCATAAAATCAGCATCACCCTGTTGGTTAAATTGATATTCGAGTTTTACCAGCTTTCCGGTTTCAAATGTCCACTTCGCATGCAAATTACCAGCACCCTGATAATCAGACTCAACGATATATTTTGCGCCTTCTGCTTTATGGCTAAAATTTTTCAATTCGGTATTTACACCAGCCAACACCGGACCTTTTGACAAAGAAATAATGGTATTCCCTTTAACAACTTTCTCCAGATAACCCGTTGCCTTTTCAAAATAGTAGCTCATACCATCCTGTTTAATCAGGAGCGACTGGTTAGTTTCTTCGGCTTTTACTACTGAGTTGGACAGCGTAGTTTCTTGCTTCTCTGCAACCAAACGGGCAGTTTTTATCGGCCAGCTCCAGGTAAATATTTCCTTCTTATCAGCCCCATAAGCGGTTAAATATAAAGCGTCACTTTGTGTCCACGATTTTGGCAAAGCCAGATCAAGCGTACCTTTTGCGCCAGGCTTAAGCTTAGAAGCCGTTGCTCCACTGGCATTTACAATAGCTTTTGTTCCTGCTGTGTTAGCTGAGGGAAAACTAAGCAATTTCCATTTAAAAGTACATTGATCAAGATTAGTAAAATTGAAACGGTTCTCGATCGCGATTTTACCATTAAAATCACTGTCAATTTTTACCAGATCGACAAAAACCGGAGACCATATCTCTTTTATGGTGTAAAAACTGGCTTCCTTTTCGCGGTGTGGGCCAATAATTCCATCAGGCGCATGGTTTCCATCACCATCGTAAATACCGTTTTTATCTGTACGGATTACGTTTTCATCCACCAAAGCCCAAATAAAACCACCGGCACCATGCGGGTGAATCAACATTTGATTCCAGAAATCATCTAAAGCCGCACCAGCACCACCATCATAAAGCGCGTGCATAAATTCAGTCGGAAAGAAAACCTCCTGTCCTGAAGCAGCGGCCTTAATCATATAGTTATAATCTGGGTAATGTTTGGTATCGGTTCCGTTAAATTTCTCCCATGGATGAATTACGGTACGTTTCTGAGGATCGTATAAAGCATAATCATTATCAAGATCGGTATTAAACCCTCCCTCGTTGCCATTGGCCCAAAAAACAATAGATGGATGGTTTACATCCCTGATTACAAGTTCTTTTACGAGCCTGTGCCCAACTGTGTTATCGTATTTTGCCTGCCAGCCCGTTAATTCATTAATCACATACAGTCCTAACGAGTCGCAGATATCCAAAAACTCCGCATCGGGTGGATAATGCGACATGCGAACAGCGTTCATATTCATTTCTTTCATTAGCCTCACATCCATTAAATGTACCTCGCGACTTAATGTACGTCCGCTTTCGGGCCAAAAGCTATGGCGATTAACACCTTTTAAAATCATTTTCGAACCATTAACATAAAAACCATCGCCATTACGCAGTTCAAGCGTACGAAAACCGAACTTTTGTTTTACCTGATGAATAATTTTCTGTTTATTTTTGATCCGCACCACCACCTGATATAAATTGGGGAATTCGCTACTCCATAATAAAGGGTTTGAGAAAGTAGCCTTCAGGGTCTGCATACCATTCGCTAAATTCGCTTTTACAGCAAATGCTTTCCCTACATTTTCGCCAGTTAGTTTTTTCACCTGGGCTTCAAGAATATCATCAGCAGCCAAATTTTGGCCATAAACATCAAGCTGAAAGGTTCCATCGGCCTTAGCATTAACAGCAACTCTTTCTATAAATTTGTTTGGTACAGTTTCCAGGTAAACCGGACGGAAAATGCCACCAAAAATCCAAAAATCGCTCGTTCTTTCGGCTTTATTAATCGACGCATTTGCCGATACTTTATCAACCGTAACTTCCAATAGGTTCTTCTGTCCTGGTTTTAACAGTGTGGTAATATCATATTTAAACCGATAAAATCCGCCCTGGTGCAGGTCTCCCGCCAGCTTTCCGTTAATACTAACCTTAGTATCGGTCATAGCGCCTTCAAAAACCAGGAATACTTTTTTTCCTGTGATTTTACCCACCGGAAACTCATAACGATAAATGCCCTGTTCGCTGGCTTTAACGGCAGTACAATAAAAATCCCATTGTTTGGTATGGTCTTTATCCGTTCCGGAAAGATAGGTTTTAGTAGTTTCCTGCGAAAAGCCCGCGAAAGAAATCAATAGCAACAATAAAGATACTAATCTTTTGATCATGATATATTTGGTATAAGCATTAAAACAGCGTCAGTTTTCAACCAAAAATAATGGTTTTGGATGTATTAAACCGAACGTTTACAAGATAATGGAATTTGTGCTTAAATGAGACTGGATAACCAGCATTTTACATCTTTAATCATTCAGGGTTTTAAAAACATTAAAAATTTAATAATTTTACTTAGAAGCTTAACTGTTCCACTATGAAAAACAACAAACTATCCGAACTTAGCCTAACCGAATTAAACAAACAGAAAAAACAATTGAGCGGCCTGTTAATTGGAAGTGCTATTGTGATGTTGTTTCTGTTTAGTGCACTTTTATATCTGATTGTTAAAAAACAAAACTTTGTGCTACTTGCCGTTATTCCAGGCTGTATGCTCGCTTGGTTACCCGTTGCAATTAAATTAAGTCAATTAAATACTGAAATAAAATTACGGGGTTCAGAAACAAACTCAGGCCTGTAAAAACTAAAATGGAAACAACAAATTTAAAAGATGGCGACTACTGCGTTGTGGTTAAAGGAACGCATATCGGTAAGTCTGGCAAGGTAAGCGATATAAACACGAGTAAAACAGGCCACATTACCATTACTGTAGAACAAGACAATGCCGTGAGGTTTAAAACCCTTGGCCGGAATGTGGTACTGAAGGCACATACAAAATAAAATACCTGATGAGTGGTAGCTCAATCTTAAATACCATCTCCTACCAACTTACGTCTGCCATTCGGCCTGATACCCAAGAGGAAGGCAGCAAAAAACCATCACATCAATAGCTAAAATAGCCAAAATCAGTAACATGTTGATTACGCTGAACAGGGTTAACGCGCTGCTCCGTACTTTTATGCCACACACAAATAAATTCATGAGGGCTTTTACTAAATCGATTTTGCTACTCCTGCTCTTTGCAGGTATTTTCACAAACAGTAACGCACAAAATTATACCGTGAAGGGTATAGTGTTAGATACTGCAGGCTTACCACTACCCGGTGCGGTAGTCAGGATTAAATTCGGCGCCGACAGTATAGGCACCTCTGCCAATAATGATGGTACATTTGCATTGGATAAAATTAAATCTAAACAGTTTACCTTATCAGCAGCTTTTATAGGCTTCGATACATTTATTAAACAGTATCAGATCGAAAAGGGTAGTATTTTAAACATCACCGATATCAAACTTAAACCATCATCGAACACATTAGAGGGCGTAGTGATCTCGGGTGTTCCTCCTGTTAAAGTAACCGAAGATACCGTGAGTTTTAGCGCCAAAGCCTTTCCTGTTAGAGATGGCGATGCTGTTGACGAAGTACTGAAAAAACTACCCGGTATTAAGGTGGATAAGGATGGGAATGTAACCAGTCAGGGTTCGCC
>NZ_JBFTQI010000551.1:0-4028 GCF_056398925.1 Pedobacter sp. 01T416_2 | reverse complement strand
TTATTAATCAAAGACGTATTGGGCTTTGAAGGCGAATTGGTATTCGATGCAAGCAAACCTGATGGAACACCACGTAAGTTGATGGACGTAAGCAAACTTCATAATTTAGGCTGGAAACATCAAATAGAACTTCGCGAAGGTATTGCTTTGGCTTATCAGGATTTTGAAAGCCGGTACTAAAAAATAATTGAATGAGAGAAGGGTTGGATGACAGAATGCTTTAATCCTTCCATTCAATCACTCACTAATTCGCTCATTCATTAATTTTATATAGTTAGAATTTATATATTTGATCAGATAAATAAATTTTAACTATATGACTTTAGTTCAGCTAGAATATATTGTTGCTGTAGATACTTACAGAAGTTTTGTTACCGCTGCAGATAAATGTTTTGTAACGCAACCTACCTTAAGTATGCAGGTGCAAAAACTGGAGGAACTGATCAGCGTTAAAATTTTCGACAGGAGCAAACAGCCAGTAAGTCCGACCGAAATTGGCGCCCAGATTATTGCCCAGGCCAGGGTTATTTTACAGGAAAGCGGAAAAATAAAAGAACTGATCAGCAGTCAGCAACAGGATGTTTTAGGCGAACTAAGAATAGGCGTAATTCCAACTGTTGCGCCATACCTGCTCCCCGAAGTAATTTCTGCCATGTTGGATAAATATCCTGAATTAAAACTTTTAATCTGGGAATATACCACCGAAGATATTATTCACCACCTCAAAACAGGTGTACTGGATTGTGGTATTTTAGCCACCCCACTTACCGATCCGAACATTACCGAAATTCCATTATATTACGAAAACTTTGTAAGCTATATCAGCAAAAACAGCAAACTTTATAAAAAGAAAGCCGTTGATGCGGAAGACCTGAATGACGAAAACATCTGGCTTTTGAACGAAGGTCATTGTATGCGCAATCAGGTTTTGAACATTTGCCGCTCTACAAAAAACAACAGATTGCAGGGACTGGAATACAATACAGGCAGTGTAGAAACGCTGGTTAGAATGGTCGATTTAAACGGTGGCGCAACATTATTGCCTGAGCTGGCCATAGCAGAATTAAATACAAAACAAACTAGTAAAATCCGACATTTTAAATCGCCTGAGCCTGTGCGTGAGATCAGCCTGGTAACCCATAAAAACTTTATTAAAAAACGGATGCTTAATGCTTTAAAAGATGAGATTTTAGAAATTATCCCAAAAGCCATGAAGCAAAAAAAGAAAAAAGATATTGTTGGGATTTAGTTCTTCTTGCGAAGTTTAAAAGGGCGAAGCGATGGAAAAACTTCGAAAGCTTTTAATATGATCGTTATTACGAGAAGGCTTTTTCAGCCGACGAAGCAATCTTACAACGATCGTTAGTAGCGAGTGCATTAAGATTATTCATTTTTGCAGTTGTTTTTAAAGGTCTTCATGAGCTCAATCGTTCGGTTATCTTCGTAACTCGCAATGACGACTTTTCTATAAAATTGATTATTTCACAGCTCCGGAAACTAACCCCTTCTCCCTATCTACATGATCAGCCAGTTTGTAGCCTGATGCAGCGGGGTTTTTATCTTCTAAAAAGATTAAAATAATTAATGAAACAATGGGGATTAAAAAGGAAATCAAAAACCAGAACCAAAAATCCCGGCCTGTTCGCTTTGCCAAAAAACCTGCAAGTAACTGTGGCGACAATAGTAGTCCGAGTACAATAGTACCTACGATTATCTCTGGCATTTGTTATTGAATTAATCGATTACAAAAACACTAGCTTGCTTAGAGATCTTGTTTTCCTACTGGAGGTGCTGATAACAATCCTTTAATATCGCTCTCCACTTCTTCCTCTTCGCCTTTTTTCTTTTTCTTATTTTTTGCTTTAAGGCCTTTACCACTTAAACGTTCCTCAATGATTTTATCATATTCGGTTTGCTGCTCTGGCCTTAGAACATTGCGGATATTTTTTGATGTTTCGTTCTGTAGCTTATAAAATTTATCTACATCCTCTTCACGTGAGTTGCCTGCCTGTTGTCTTTTGATTAAATCTGCCTGCTCTTTCGCCTGGTTATAGGTAAAGCTGTAAATTACGCTTTTTTGTGTGCCATTTAGTTTTAATCGTTTATCCAGATCCTCCACATTCTTCTGTGCAATTTCTCCTGGAGTAGGCACTTTATTTTGCTGTGCACGCACCAATCCATTTACACCAACAATAACTAAAAATAAAATTACAAGCCTTTTCATTTCGAACATTTTATATCTGCGAAGTTACTTAATTATCTTAAAACAAGAAAGTCCCGATTTGCATCGGGACTTTCTTAAATTTTATTGAATGTTTAGCTTATAAAGCTTTTTTGTAAAGCTCAGCAACTGCATCCCAGTTAATTATATTCCAAATTGCCGCTAAATAATCAGGGCGTTTGTTCTGGTATTTTAAATAGTATGCATGCTCCCAAACATCGATACCTAAAATTGGTGTTCCTTTAACTTCAGCAACATCCATTAAAGGGTTATCCTGGTTTGGTGTAGAAGAAACCTGAAGTTTTTTATCAGCACCTACTGATAACCAGGCCCAGCCTGAACCAAAACGGGTAGCACCAGCTTCTTGTAATTTAGTTTTAAGATCRGCAAACGAACCAAAAGTTTCGTTAATTGCTTTAGCTAAATCGCCAGTTGGCTCACCACCTTTATTTGGACCTAAAATGTTCCAGAACAAAGAGTGATTATAGTGACCTCCACCGTTGTTTCTCACAGCAGCTGGGAATTTTGAAATGTGTTTTACAATTTCCTCGATGCTAGAAGTCGCTTCTGGCTTACCTTCTAAAGCTTTATTTAGGTTGGTAACGTAAGCTTGATGGTGTTTATCATGGTGGATTTCCATGGTAGTTTTATCAATATGCGGTTCTAATGCATCGGTTGCGTAATGTAACGCAGGTAATTCAAAAGCCATAATGTTTTATGTTTAAAGATTTAAAAATGTTTCTTGTAGCAAATATAACATTAGAACGTTAAGATTTGTTCATGTTATTATCATCAAATCGTTTTCTGCGCTGTTGTTGTAAAGTTGGGAGGATTTAAAAGCTGTAAGGTTCAGGACGATAACCAACAGTTTTAATGAAAAATTAACTTTTCAGTCGATAGTTGATGGTCGATAGTAAAATAGCCCGTTTCCCTACGAACTATAAACCATGAGCCATTAACTCGTCTCTTCTACCTTTTCTTTGCAAAAAAATCCCTCATCAATATTGCACATTCCTCTGCCATTATCCCTCCTTTTAACACCGTTTTCGGATGCAGCAGATTTGCGTTTTTGGAGATAAAGCCTCTTTTTTCTTCTCTGGCACCATACACAATACGACCGATCTGTGTCCAATAACTTGCACCGGCACACATTACACAGGGCTCGATGGTTACATATAAGGTACAATCCCTTAAATATTTCCCGCCTATCGTTTGCGCTGCAGAGGTAAACGCCTGCATTTCTGCATGCGCAGTAACATCATTGAAGCGCTCAGTTAAATTGTAGCCACGACCAATAATCCTGTTTTTACTAACCACTATTGCGCCGATGGGAATTTCATCCTCAGCCAAAGCTTTTTTTGCCTCTTCCAAAGCCAATTTCATATAATGGATATCCTCTTCTTCAGGGTCGGTATTTTCGAAGTTGTAAAAACTCATGTGGCAAATATAGGGTAAGACTTCCTAAGTTTCCAAAGGTAACAGTCAGGCGAAACTTCTGAAGTCTATAGGTAAACTTTTTCTGATTAGGTTTTTGGAGCGCAGTTACAGTGCTAATCGGTTACCTCAGTCCTGCTTTCCGTTACAAGTCCTCATTCGTACCTCACTCCGGTCTTTTCACTTCAATCAGGGCTATTTTCCCGCAGATCGGCGCTGATGAAAGCCGCAGAATTTAACATTTTAAATTGCTTAGAAATCTGCGTCGATTTGCGTGTCTTATCTTTTTAAATCTGCGGGAAAATGGGAAGTATGTTTACTAAACCAATTTACTCCCGTTAGGAACTTTACTTTGTACGGCAGTCAATACGAT
>NZ_JBFTQI010000550.1:0-4030 GCF_056398925.1 Pedobacter sp. 01T416_2 | reverse complement strand
AAATTACCATCAGCGATGAGGATCTGGAACAGGTATTGTCTTTTTTCAAGGCGATGCAGGTAAAGAAAAACGAAATCATGATCAGCCCTAGCGAAACGAGTCAACGCATTTATTTTGTTGACAAAGGCTGCTTGAGGATTTTTTTTCTAACAGAAGGTGGTACTGAAGCTACCAGGCATTTTGCTTTCGAAAAGCAGTTTGCCACGGCTTTGGTCAGTTTTATTACCAACGAAATTTCAAAGGAGTTTGTGCAGGCCATAGAAGATACCGACCTGTATTACATTTCGCAAAAGGACTTCTATCATCTGCTTAAAATCATCCCTCAGTGGGAGAAACTTTACCGCCATTATTTGGAATATGCCTATGTAACCAATACCAACCGCTTAATGTCGTTTATTACGCTCGATGCCACCGAGCGTTACCGCCAGCTGCTTGCGCAAAATCCAGGTGTGGTAATGCGCATGCCGAATAAAATGGTTGCCTCTTATTTAAATATCTCACAAGAAACTTTAAGCAGATTAAAATCAAAAGCATAAATTCAGTTAATTTTAGCGCATCATTCTATTTGTGTTTTTAGTGCCTTTGCGGTCAAAAAAACAGCAAATCGGTTATCGTAAAATTTCCTTAAATCTTCTACTCTAAACTTTAAAACAAAATCGGTATTTTTGCCGCTCAATTTAGATTACAATATATGTTAAGAACAGTAACTTGTGGTGCATTAAACCTAAATAACTTAGGCGAAAGTGTTACGCTATGTGGTTGGGTACAAAAATCAAGAGATTTAGGCGGTATGACTTTTATAGACATCCGCGATCGTTATGGCATTACTCAGTTGGTTTTTAACATGGATGATAATCGTGAACTTTGTGAAGCAGCACGTTCATTAGGCCGCGAATTTGTAATTAAAGCAATTGGTACCGTTGTAGAAAGAAGCAACAAAAACCCAAAAATGGTAACCGGTGATGTGGAGATTAAAATTTCTGCTTTGGAAATTTTAAATGCAGCAAAATTACCTCCGTTTATGATTGATGACGAAACTGATGGTGGTGATGAGTTGCGCATGAAATACCGTTATTTGGATTTACGCCGTAACCCGGTTCGCAATAACCTGGTTTTGCGCCATAAAATGGCACAGTCGGTTCGCCGTTATTTAGATGCTTTAGATTTTATCGAGGTGGAAACACCTGTTTTAATTAAATCTACACCAGAAGGTGCGAGAGATTTCGTGGTGCCTAGCCGCATGAACGAAGGCGAGTTTTATGCTTTGCCTCAATCGCCGCAAACCTTCAAACAATTGTTGATGGTTTCGGGTTTCGACCGCTATTTCCAGATTGTAAAATGTTTTAGAGATGAAGATTTAAGAGCCGACCGTCAGCCTGAGTTTACCCAGATTGATTGCGAAATGTCTTTCATCGAACAAGAAGATATATTAAATACTTTTGAGGGTCTGATCCGTACTTTATTTAAAGAAGTACGCAATTACGACTTACCGGAAGTACCGCGTATGCAATATGCAGATGCGATGCGTTTATACGGTTCTGATAAACCTGACACCCGTTTTGCAATGCAGTTTGTAGAGCTTAACCACCTGGTAAAAGGTAAGGGTTTCCCGGTTTTCGATAATGCAGAATTGGTAGTGGGTATCAATGCAAAAGGCGCTGCAAATTATACACGTAAGCAGTTAGATGAATTAACCGATTTCATCAAACGCCCGCAGATTGGTGCTACAGGCTTGATTTATGCCCGCCACAATGATGATGGGACCATTAAATCTTCAGTAGATAAATTCTTCAACGAAGAAGATCTTAAACAATGGAGTGAGGTTTTTGAAACAGAAAAAGGCGATTTATTATTGATTTTAGCTGGTTCAACAGATAAAGTACGTAAACAGTTAAATGAACTTCGTTTAGAAATGGGCAACCGCTTAGGTTTACGCGATAAAAACACATTCTCTGCCCTATGGGTATTGGATTTTCCGTTGTTAGAGTGGGATGAGGAAACAGAGCGTTACCATGCCATGCACCACCCCTTCACTTCGCCTAAACCAGAAGATATTGCCTTATTAGATACCGATCCTAAAAACGTACGTGCTAATGCTTACGATATGGTAATCAACGGAACTGAAGTTGGTGGCGGATCGATCCGTATTCACGATAGAGCATTACAGGCTTTAATGTTTAAACATTTAGGTTTTAGTGCAGAAGAAGCACAAAAACAATTTGGTTTCTTAATGGATGCCTTTGAGTTTGGTGCACCTCCACATGGCGGTATTGCCTTTGGTTTCGATCGTTTAACCTCAATTTTCGCAGGTTTAGATTCAATCCGTGATGTGATTGCTTTCCCTAAAAACAACTCGGGCAGAGATGTAATGATCGATAGTCCGAGTACTATTGACGAGAAGCAATTGAAAGAATTAAAGATTAAAACAGATTTATAGATTCATTAGTTCACTGGTCATTGGTTCATTGGGCTGAGAGCAGAAATAGCATAGTCATAAAACAAGGTTTACAACGGCTAAGTTTTTAATCAAGAAAGCCTCAGAATTTAGAATCCTGAGGCTTTTGATTTAATATCATTTGGCAATTGCTAACGARTGAACCAATGGCTAATGAACCATTGAACTAATACGTTTCACTATCAGGCGGGATGCCGTAGTCTACAAATTTCTTTTCTTTTTTCTCTTTCTTTTTTCCCAACCAGCTCTTCACAGAATTAAAGATTGCCGACAAATGTTCCGCATCAAGCGATTTACCAATTTTTCCTGAAACCAGACCTACAGCCGCTTTGGTTAAAAAACCAGCACCTCTAAATAGGGTTTTATTCATAAACATCGGCAAAAGCAACGACATGGCGGTTCCACTAATATTTAATTTTTCATCGGCTTTAAACAGGTTACTTGGCGTAGCATACCGCTTTATCAGCGCGCCTAAGGTAAATTGTTTAAAATAAGCTTTCGTATCCGATTTAAGCATATTCTGCTTAAGGGTGTACTCAACCTTAAGTTCTAATTTTCTAGCCTGCAGGTCTTCTAGGTTACGGATGTCTTTATACCTTTTCATCTTCCTCCTTATCTGCAAGTTTATCAAAGTATCTCCTAATGGCTACATTAATAATTGCCTTCTCTATATACTTATTCTTGGTTAAATAAACAATTATTGCCAATAGAATATAAAACAAGGAAACGCAGCCAAAGCCTCCGGCATAGCTACCCAAAAGACCAGACAGATAAAGTGCCAAAGTTACCGAGCCAAATAAAAAGGCCAATATAAAACAAACTATAACTGCCGTACTGGTTACTAAATCGGCAAAAACTTTAGAAACTTTTTCTACCAGATAAAGTCTGGTATATTCAGCCCTGGCCTCTAAAAAGCCTTTAGCATCGTCTACAAGATCTTCGATACTTTTATCTTTATTTTCCTGCATAATTCAGATGATATTTAACCGGGCAATTGCCCGGCTATGCAATATTTATTTATTACGCGTGCTCCACGTCGTCGCTGTATTCTCCTTCTACGCTTCTTAGTTTCGTTTTGATCGAGCTTACCACTTTATCCTTTAAGCTGGCAAGGTGGTTAATTTCATCAGCAGCTTTATCTTTGATAGAATCGCCCAAGTCTTTTAGAGATTGGCTTAATTTATCGCGGGTTTCATCACCTTTATCTGGTGCGAATAAAATTCCTAGAGCCGCACCAGCAGCTAATCCTGCTAAAAGCGCAACTACAACTTTTGAGTTATCATTCATAATTAATGTATTTTAAGGGTTTAACAATTATGTACAATATAAAACTACTACATTATTTATTGTTAAGCTATATTTATAACTCCGTATGCTCATTATTTGTTTTAATTCTTTCCAATCTTTCTGATGCAAGCGTACTGGTTTCGTAAATCTTAACGAGCAATATAAAATAAGATAATAGTAGCGGGCCAAAAACAAGGCCCAATATTCCAAATAAAGGGATACCAATAATTACGCCAATTACTGTAATTATAGGGTGAATATTACCAACTTTTTTTGCAATAATAAACC
>NZ_JBFTQI010000549.1:0-4030 GCF_056398925.1 Pedobacter sp. 01T416_2 | reverse complement strand
GCTAAAGCAACTGATAATAACGGGGGAACAACGACATCTGCTATCGTAAACGTTACCGTAAATACCCTGCCAACAATCGCCATCAGTTTACCGGCAAACAATGCTGTATATGCTACAGGTGCAAATGTTACTATTAATGCCAGCGCTACAGATGCGGACGGTACGGTTGCTAAAGTAGAGTTTTATCAGGGCAGCACGCTTTTAGGCCAGTCGACCACTGCACCATATAGCTTTACTTGGAATAATCCTGCTGTAGGAGCTTATGCGCTTACCGCAAAGGCAACCGATAATAACGGGGGAACAACGACATCTGCTATCGTAAACGTTACCGTAAATACCTTGCCAACAGTAGCCATCAGTTCACCGGCAAATAATGCTGTGTTTACTGCGGGTACAGACCTTACCATTAATGCCAACGCTACGGATGGAGATGGTACGGTTGCTAAAGTAGAATTTTATCAGGGCAGCACATTGCTAGGTCAGTCAGGCACTGCACCTTACAGTTTCACCTGGACTAATCTTCCTGCTGGAAACTATGCGCTTACCGCAAAGGCAACCGATAATAACGGGGGAACAAGCACATCAACAGCTGTAAATGTTACGGTCAGCGCTGCGCCAACGGTGGCGATTACCGCTCCGGTAAACAACGCTGTGTTTACCTCAAACTCGAATATTACCCTTAATGTCAATACTACCGGAACGATTGTTAAAGTAGAGTTTTATCAAGGATCAACCTTGTTGGGCCAATCTACAACGGCACCGTATAACATGGTGTGGAATAATGTTCCATCAGGAACGTATACGCTTAGTGCAAAAGCAACCGATAATTTAGGCAGGGTGGCTACATCTTCAGCTGTTACGGTGAAAGTAAACGCACCACAGGCTTTAGCGGTTAATCCGGTGGCCGATGCATTTGTAAGGGATGGTGCTTTTGCAAACGCTAATAACGGAACATTGAGCAATTTGGATGTGAGTAATGATAATTTATCCAATTTTAGGGAATCTTACCTGCGTTTCGATTATAGCACATTTTCGGGTTCAGTAGTGAACAGTGCAAAGATCAGGGTATATGCTTCCCGTATAGATGTCAATCCATTGAGGACTGTATCGGTGTATGGCCTGTCTAATACCACCTGGGGAGAAAATTCCATTACCTGGAACAACAAGCCATCAGAAAACGGTACACTACTGGGCAGCTATACTGTTAAAAATACAGTACGTGCCTGGTACGTACTGGATGTAACAGCCTATATCAATAGCCAGCTTGCTTTAGGGAAAAAAATCGTTTCCTTCAAACTGATCAATGAAGGCGCAAAAGGATTTGGTAACCTGGTAAGCTTTAATTCGCGTGAGGCAACCAGCAATAAGCCAGAACTGTTATTGAACCAGGAAGCCAGTGCAATGAGTTCCGAAGAGCTGCCATTAAATACCAATAATGGCAATGCCCTTGGATCATTACTGGCATTAAAAGTTACCGCATGGCCAAATCCAAGTACGACTGGGTTTAAAGTGCAGGTAGAAAGTCCTAGTAACGAAGCCTTACAGTATAGGGTATATAATGTTGCCCAGCAATTGGTTAAGGAAGCTAAAACAGCAGTTACTGAGCAGCTAACTTTTGGGGCCGAACTCCCTACCGGTGTATATGTGGTAGAGGTAAGACAGGGTGCAGAAAGAAAGGTTGTGAAAGTAATTAAGTTATAGCCGTTTTTTAAATATTATTTAAAAAGAGAGTGCCTAAAAGCACTCTCTTTTTGATGACTTGGAAAAAGTCATCTTTTTTATCTAAAAAGAAGTAAAGAATATACTTTATCCTTCTTACGATATTTATTAAATCTTTTCTTGTTTCCCCAAAATGGTCATAATGGCTAAATGATAAAATACGCATTTTAACTTATTGATCTAATGATTGCAAAATACAATCCTTTAGGCCTGCGTATGACTTTTCAAAGGGCAAATACAGGTACTTACAGGTAATATTGATGTATTTGGATTTAACGAGGGATCAAGTGGTGGTTATATCACTTTAGGTTCAGCTGGTTTTCCTACCTCAACGGGCGAACCATTTAATTAGGTTAAAATGAATGCGAATGCCTATGGAATAAATCCTTGTTTACTGCATGTTGCTTCTGTTTTTACAACATGAAGCTGGGCATTGCACAGGATTCAGCTAAACTGACTATATGGACTGGGCGTATAGCTGTGGAGGAAGACGCTCCAACGAAGAAACAGCAAGAGTTGGTGCTATCCAGATACCGGGAACACCATCAAAAGAAAATGCAGAATCATTTATGCTGGCCTGCTTTAACGGCGGCAGCCGCACATTCAATGCGAATGATGTAATTGCAATGAATTACTTATAAAAAACCAAAATACTGATCAGATATAAATCAAAAGAAGGGAGCTTGAAAATGCTCCCTCTTTGTAATCAACCCACTATAGCACAGCGATCTGGTTAGCCGTCTTAAGCTGTAAAACATCTTTTTTCTGAAAAACTGAAGAACTTCTGTAAATTAATTCACAAACTAATGATGAACTCAAAAAAAGGCAAGAAAATTGTAGAAAGAGAGCTGGCTAAACATTGCCTCCCGGCAATACAGATCGATAAGAATACATCACTTGATAAGCTTATTTCCTTGAGAGAGGGACAAAGTGTAGAAGATGAAAATGGAAGGGTTGGGATTCTATTGAGCCTAGAGATAAAAGCCTATAGAACTGAAACTCATATTTATTTAAAACTTTCTTCGAGCCCGAAAATGATTTTGATTATTAAATGATATGCTAAATAAAAAAGGAGCGGAGGGGGATGTAGCAGAGCAGTCCTGACCTTCCAGTTAGAATTGTAATATGCAACATTTTCTTATTAGATTTTTACAGACTCATAAACCAGCTCCACCACTCGTCTCTATATATTGACCGGTTATCCAGCCACCGTCCTCGCTACACAAAAAAGTTACTACCTTTGATATGTCTTCAGGGGTACCAACCCTTTTTAATGCATTCATATTTCCAACACTGGTTTTAACCATTTGGTCTTTAAACCTCTCCTTATTCATATCAGTATCAGTTGCACCAGGCGCAACTGAATTAACAGTAATTTGTCTCCCACCCAATAATGAAGCCAAGGCAATAGTAAAATTATCTATGGCCGCTTTTGTCATTGAGTATGTCAGCACCTCATGTCGTGGTGTTTTTGATAGATTTGAAGATATATTAATAATTCTGCCTCCATTATTAATTTTTGAAATAAAATGCTGTGTGATAAAAAAAACAGATTTGACATTGACATTGAACATATTGTCAAACTGTTCTTCAGTAGTGTTTTCAATGCCAACTCTTTCAAGAGCTCCAGCATTGTTAATCAAAATGTCTATTCCTCTTCCGGATAAAATTGTGTTTATCTGTGAGAATAATTCATCTAAGGATTTTTTATTCGAGAAATCACCTCTAACTATTTCCCCTTTACCACCAATAGTATGAACTTCATTCAATACTTCTTCAGCAGAATCTCTATTGTTTGTGTAATGAATTATCACAAATGCCCCCTCTTTTGCTAAATCAAGTGCAATTGATCTTCCGATACCTCTGCTTGAACCGGTTATCAAAGCAATCTTATTCCCAAGTTTATTCATCGTTATTCAAGTTTATATTTCTAAATTATTACCACTAATGGTTCTTTGCTTTACAGCTGTTGCTATTTTTGTCACTAGCCCAAACAGATATGCTGAAAAGGCATTATTGTGAAAGTATTTTTTCTCTATGTAATTGTCCCCATTCCCTCAATTCTAAAAGCACTTTTGTAATTGATAATCCGTGTTCTGTGATTGAATATTCTGTGGTTTTAGGAAAAGCATCAATCGTTTTTTTAGAAATCAATAAATTATTTTCTAAATCTTTTAGGTCTTTAGAAAGTGTCCGATCGGTTATTTTTTTAAACAATTTAGATATTTCTGAAAATCTTTTGGGTTCAAAAGATAATAATATCAATATTGATATTTTCCATTTGCCCGAAAGGATATCCAAAGTATCTGTC
>NZ_JBFTQI010000548.1:0-4031 GCF_056398925.1 Pedobacter sp. 01T416_2 | reverse complement strand
GGCCTACACCAGCTGACCGAATAAATACACAATGTTGCCAGCTGGGGAAAGGTATAATCATGAACAATTAATATTTCTTAGCCAATCTGTAGAAATTTTGTTTAACAATTATCTTGTTCGCTTCTAATGGCAAATTTAGATTTGGAACCAAAAGGCTTGTTATTGTGAATGTTCGCCCGTTTTTTAATTGAATATAGGAATGGTTATATCCTTCCCAGGGAACTATAGTGGATCTATTGGCTGCCTGATTGAATGACATAGATCGTTTAACAAAGTCAATATCGTTGAGGGTAAAACGTGTTGAAGTTCCGTTCTGCTTTATAACTATTTCACTTTTCTCAAAACAAAATTCAAATACATCTCCCTTGTTGACCATATAGTAATTCAAGTGTACAATTATAGCAGGAAGGGCAACAATTATGAATATGCATGCTCCAATCCAATAAAAAGATTTAGCATTTTCATGAGTAAAAGTTGATAATCCAAAAGGAAAAGCTAAACAAATTATTATTACCAAAATTGTTGGCCATCCATTTATAATATGATTCTTAAAATTTACTTTAAATATTTCCATTACATTTTTATCTACCTCCCATTGTAGCGTTTATAATTGATTGAACAAAGTTATTCCACTGTCCATTCATAGTCATAACAGTTTGCTTCGATGTGTCATATGCAAATTCAGCTGATGACGCACTTAATCCAACGACGGCTCCATAGGGTCCCCCATATCGCATTCCCACACCGAAAGAGGTTGCGGCAGCTCCCAAGTGATAGGTAAATCTTCCTCCATCCATTTTACCTTGGTTAACCTGATAAGCTTCATAAGCTAATACCCCTACTGTAATAGCCGTTGCAGTTGTACCAATCCCTTTTCCGATAGTTGTCATTGCACTTGTAGGAGCTGATGCTGAAGTCATGCTTGCGTTACCAAACAAAGAAAGATTTCTTCCCGCTAAGGTGTAATTTCCAGAAGACCCTCCTCGAACTCCTTGTTTAAATAAAGATGTTACGTGGCTTTCTCCTGCCAGTTCAAATCCTGCGCCACCAGCTGTTAAAGCAGTTGACGCCCAACTTAAAGCATCTTTCATACTACTTTCTTGATTACTTGATACGTAATGTGTATCTGCTGCGTTTTCTCCTAAATATACACTACCCACTTCTCCATCATCCCCTAGTTTCGCTTTTACTACAGAACCTGGTGCTTTATAATCATCGTAACCCGCATTAGTTGCTTGTTCTGCAGTTTTAATGTTATCATCAAAAGTCCAACGATTATCCTTCTTTACCCAATCGTTACCCGCCATCCCATCAGGATCAACAAACCTTATCGGGTTGTTGAAACCATAATTATATGGTGAATGCCTACGCATCTTCTCAGCCAGCGGATCCACCACATTCCACCTGCCTATCTCCGGATCATAAAACCTTGCCCCGTAATCCAACTGTCCTCCAAGCTCATCCTGAGCCTCTTTTCCATTGTAAAGATATTTATTATTTCCGGATGCTAAAGGATTGCGCTTGCCGAAAGGATAATAATTGTCTACCTGCAACGGCCTGATCAGGCCATTGTAAACATCAAAGGTATAGCGCACATTGCCCAGATGGTCAGAAAGGTTATAATGGTAACTGTAACTGTTATCGCCGTTCCGCTGCGCCACACCTTCCTCGGTATGGATAATGTCGATATTGTCCCCATCATATTCGATCCCGTCAATATATTCCCTCGAAGTGGTCAAGCCGCTCTCTGTTATGACTTTTCTCAGCTTGCTGCCTCCGGCATCATAAACGTAACTCAATACCTTACCGTTTCCACTGGCACCAGAAGGCAGGTTCAACAGGTTATAGCTCAGGCTCATCCCAGTTCTGCCATCAGTAGTGGCATTTCCGTTCGCATCATAGACATAGGTTCCTGCAACATTGTCTACCCTATCCAGCCTGTTCCCGTTATAATAATACTGGTTCATTGCCCCGCCGTTCCTGCCCAGCTGGTTGATGTTGCCCATATTGTCGTAGTTCAGCACCTCGCTCATGTAGATCCCGGTACTCGTTCCGCTGGTCAACCGGCCCAGTTTGTCATAACCATAGCTGAACACATTAGGCGAGGTTGAAGGTGAAATATTCTGCGACCAGTATTGCCTGCTGATGTTCCCGTTCCACTGGTTGCCACCATTCTCCTGGTAGTCCAGCTGGATACTGAACTCCCCGCTGATGCTGCTCTTCAGCCAGCCCCGTTCGTTATAGGCCATACCAGTGGTCTGCATACCATTATGCAGTTTCTTCATGGCCAGCTGGCCTATTTCATTGTACACAAATTCATCAAGCACGATATTCGGTCCGGTTACGCTGCCGTTATTGATCTGCTTATTGGTGCTATGTTTACGGCCAACATGGTCATAATCATAACCAGAAACAATGGTGGTTACCGCACCACCAACTTCATGTGTTCTCACACTTGAGGTCAGTTCTCCTGCAAAGTTATAAGTGTTCACCGTACGGTCCTTGCCGCCCTTGGCGTTATCGGATACCGTTTCCTTCACCCTCCCGTCCTCATCATAATAGGTAACCGTCAATAGTTTGGTGGCACTGCCCAGTATACGCACGAAACTTCCTGTTAAAAGCCCGTTCAGTTTATAGCTTACTGCAACACTCGCCGCATAACTGCTGTTATAGCCCGGAAAGCTGTAATTGTCATAATAGTTCATGTTGTGAAACTCTATGTTAACATATTCCTCCCCTGCCATTGGATGGGTGTCAGCAGTATAACCTTCTGACCTTGATCCCGTCCGCGATTCCCAGAGCTGACCGCTCATCGTATCAATATAATCACCCTGAAGGGTCTGCCTGGACATGTCAATCCCGTTCTGAACCCCTGTCAGCACCACCCTGCCTAAACCATCCCGCTTTGTCCAGCTCCACTGATGATTGTTGCGCTGGTTGGCATCCTGACTATAAACCAATTGATCCAACTTGTTATATACCAGATACTCCCAGCCCTTGCCCGGCACCTTTTTCTCCACCAGCCGTCTCCTGCCATCGTAATGGTAACCATATATAAAATAGCCGAACACCGGATCTGAATCCGCTTCGGTAAAACTGTTGACCGTCACCGCTGGGGGCACCACATACCGCAGGTTCCCAAGGCCATCATAGATATAATAGGTATTCAGTTTTTCGGTATCGCTTTTGTATACCCTTCTCAGCACTACCCTTCCCTCCAGGTCTTTATACTCCTCGGTATTACYGGCATTGCCAGAAACCCAGTTCTCATCCATCGACACCGTTTTATAAAGCCTGCCCGCAGGAAAATATGCCCCTGCCGACGCGCCCGCCCCACTGACCTGCCACATCAGCACATCGTTTGCGATATTACTCCCGTACACTATCTTTGCCGTATGACCAGCGGTACTTCCCGTTACCGGCTGCCAGTCTGCCCCCGGTGCTCCTTGTTCTACCGTCCTATTCAAAGGACTCGGCTCAAATACTGTCAGACTGAAGGGCGAACCTGTCCTTACCACCCCGGCATCCCAGCTGCCAGGGGAGTAATAAGCATCCAGGGAAGAAATGCCAGTGGCTTTATAACTACCGTCAGCTCCCGATTGCTCCGCATAGGGAAGGTACTTTTTCGCTTCCCGGCCAAAGGCATCGTATTCGCTGACCTGCACTATATCTTTTTTGCCCGGACTCCCCTGCCACTGTACCGCCTGCAAAGGACGGCCAAGACCGTCGAAATACCGGATGTTACGGTTCACGGAATCCACCGGATAACCTACCAGGCTGCCCACGGTCTTATGTCCTGCGGCCCTCACCGTACTTTCCATCACGTAATTACGGTCAGCGCTAGGGGTTTGAGAAAATGTATTATAAAAGCTGAACAGGAAAAGTCCTGTGAAGATCATTGTTCTTTTCATGGCGTTATTCAGGAATGCAAGGTGATGGCATATTTTGTTCTACATACTCTATACTAAATGTATTGTCAGAAAACTGGTAATGGTATCTGCACTGGTAGACCCCACCAGGCTTGGGAATAG